>CANJRK010000146.1 GCA_947476765.1 Actinomycetota bacterium | reverse complement strand
GGTTGGTACCCAGCCTCAACTAATGTTTCGAAGCCAGCTTGAACAAGTGCTGAGGCGCCGCCACATAGAACTGCTTGTTCACCGAATAGATCTGTTTCAGTTTCTTCGGTGAATGTGGTCTTGATTCCACCAGCGCGAAGTGCGCCAATGCCAGCTGCATATGAAAGCGCAAGCGCCCAAGCTGCTCCTGTGGCATCAGATTCGACTGCGACAATTGCTGGTACGCCACGACCTGCAACATACTCACGACGCACTAAGTGGCCTGGGCCCTTTGGTGCCACCATGCAAACATCAACGTTTGAAGGAGGTGCGATGTAGCCAAAGCGAATGTTGAAGCCATGTGCAAAGAACAGCGCGTCCCCAGCTTTTAGGTTTGGTTCTACTGATTCGGCATAAACTTTGCGCGCCACGTGATCTGGCACCAGCATCATGATGACGTCAGCTTCGGCAGCAGCTGTTGCTGGATCTACGACGCGTAGACCTTCAGACTCGGCCTTTGCTTTACTCTTGGAGCCATCAGCAAGACCAACTCGCACATCTACGCCACTGTCGCGCAAGCTCAGTGCGTGCGCATGACCTTGGCTTCCGTAACCTATAACGGCTACTTTGCGACCTTGAATGATTGAAAGGTCGGCATCATCTTCATAAAACAATTCGGCCACTGGGCTCTCCTATTTAGCTGGTTTGGTAAGTCTGTCAGATTCTTTGGATTGTGTGAATTTCTAACTGGAGCGGTCTGGATTCTTGTTGGAACGATCAGCAATTGACCTGCTCCCACGGGCCAGGGCAACCACGCCAGACTGGACAATTTCTTTAATTCCGTGTGGAGCCAAGACGTTTAAGAATGCCTCTAATTTGTCCCGGGATCCAGTGGCCTCGATCGTTACAGCATCGCCGCTGACGTCAACCACTTTGGCTCGGAATAATTCCACAAGCTCCAACACTCTGCTGCGTGAATGATCATCAGCTTTTACCTTGATTAACATAAGTTCACGAGCAATTGCAGTGTTGTCATCAAGTTCAACAATCTTTAGTACATTGATCAACTTGTTTAGCTGCTTTGTCACTTGCTCCAAAGCATGCTGATCCACGTTAACTACGACAGTCATTCGTGAAACACCTTCAGTTTCGGTTGTGCCTACTGCTAAAGATTCGATGTTGTACCCACGGCGAGAAAACAGTGCGGAAATTCGCGCTAGTACACCTGGTTGATCTTGCACCAAGATAGATAAAGTGTGACGAGCCATAACTAGTCATCCCCTCTTTCCCACTGAGGTGCCAGATCGCGGGCAAATTGAATTTCGTCATTGCCAGTACCGGCAGCAACCATTGGCCAAACCATGGCATCACGATGTACTTGGAAATCAATTACAACTGGGGCGTCGTTGATTTCCATCGATTTCTCAATTGCTTTATCAACTTCCTCAGCCTTAGTCACGCGCAATCCATGACAGCCATAAGCATCCGCTAACTTTACGAAGTCAGGTACCGAATGGGAATGCAAGTCAGTGTTGCTGTAGCGCTCGTTGTAGAACAAGTTCTGCCATTGACGCACCATGCCAAGTGAAGCGTTGTTGAACAACTCCACTTTGATATGTTTGTCATTAATAGTGCAGGTAGCAAGTTCTTGATTGGTCATTTGGAAACAACCATCACCATCGATAGCCCATACAGCTTTATCAGGCGCACCAACTTTGGCACCCATAGCTGCAGGAATGGAATATCCCATTGTTCCTAGACCGCCACTATTAAGCCAAGTATTTGGATGTTCGTATCCGATAAATTGCGCTGCCCACATTTGGTGTTGCCCAACGCCGGCTGCATAAATTGCTTCCGGTCCGGCAATCTTGCCAAGGCGTTCAATTACATACTGTGGCGAAAGCGTGCCATCAGATGGTTGGTCATATCCAAGTGGATAAGTTTCCCGCCAATGGTTCAAAGTAATCCACCAGGCTGTTAAATCTGCGCGGTTTCCAGCATCAAATTCACTTGTGACCGCTGGGATTAATTGCGTGATCGCTTCACGAACATCAGAGACGATTGGAATGTCTGCATAGCGATTCTTGCCAATCTCGGCAGGATCGATATCGATGTGAATAACTTTTGATTTTGGCGAGAAGGACTCAAGTTTTCCAGTTACACGATCGTCAAAACGCGCACCAAGAACGATTAGTAGATCTGCTTTTTGTAGCGCACCAACTGCACCCACCGTTCCATGCATACCTGGCATACCCATGTGCTGAGCATGTGAATCCGGGAATGCGCCACGCGCCATCAAGGTTGTAACAACAGGAATGCCAGTTAGCTCAGCAAGCTGTCGAAGTTCCTTATAAGCCTGAGCTCGTATTACACCACCGCCAACATAAAACACTGGTCGATGAGCGTCCACAATCATGCGCGCAGCTTCTTTAATCTGGCGACCGTGTGGTTTAGTCGTTGGCTTGTAACCTGGCAAGTCAATATGTGTTGGCCAAACAAATTCAGCGCGAGCCTGCAAAGCATCCTTTGTGATGTCAACCAATACTGGGCCAGGTCGACCAGAACTTGCTAAATGAAAAGCTTCTTTAATTGCGCGTGGAATATCTTCAGCGCGGGTAACTAAGTAGTTGTGCTTTGTAATCGGCATCGTGATGCCGCGAATGTCTGCTTCTTGAAAAGCGTCAGATCCGATAAATGCACTAGGGACCTGTCCTGTGATGGCAACCATCGGGACAGAATCCATGTGTGCATCAGCAATTGGCGTAACTAAGTTCGTTGCCCCAGGACCGCTAGTCGCCATGCAAACACCAACGCGATTACTTGCTGCTGCATATCCTTCAGCAGCGTGACCGGCACCTTGTTCGTGGCGCACCAAAATATGTCGCACAGAGGGTGAGTCCATTAATGGGTCATAGACCGGAAGAATTGCGCCACCTGGAATACCGAACACTACGTCGACATCAGAATGTTCCAGAGATCTAACTAGACTCTCGGCGCCTGTTATTTGCTCAGACATGCCATTTCTCCTTGCTCGAAGGATCGCTTC
>CANJRK010000145.1 GCA_947476765.1 Actinomycetota bacterium | reverse complement strand
ACTAGGACATCGAGAGCTGACCCCGTCAAACAGGTCACGTACTTTCGTTGTCCTGGGGGGACATCGGCAACATGAATTCCACGCAAGACGCCGCGTTGGGAAACGGAACAATTTGCCTGAGCTAAGTTAAAGGAATCTCCGGCTTCATCGGTAAATGTTGAATCCTGAAACCACTCAAAAAATGTCCCGCGATCGTCTCCGAATTGTTTGGGAGTAAATGTCCAGGCACCCTGGATTTCCAAATGTTCAACAGTCATTACTTAAGAATACCTAGATCTTGGTAGACGGATGGAAAATATAGGACCAAGGGAATCTATCGGCACTTAAAACGTGCCTTTATCGAAAGCATCCGCAATGGCTGCATCCCAATTTCTAATCGGATTCATCCCAACTGACGCCCACTTGTCGTGGGAAAGAACTGAATATGCCGGTCTTGGTGCTGCGCGTGCGAATTCAGCTGAGGTTGTTGGAATGACTCGCTTTGGGTCGGCACCTAACTCTTCAAAGATCTTCTGAGCAAAGCCGTACCAACTTGTTTCCCCCGATGAGCTCCCGTGATATGTTCCTGGCGGGGCATCTAGTTCAACCATTTCTAGCACCTGTTTAACTAAGTCCATAGTCCATGTTGGTTGACCAATTTGATCATCAACAACTGAAATTGTGTCTTTCGTTTTTTCTAGGTTTTGCATCGTATTAACAAAATTTGGACCATGCTGCCCATACATCCAGGAAGTTCGAACGATGTAATGTGCACCCGGCAATGCATCAGTAACGGCTATTTCCCCAGCGAGCTTAGTCCGACCATATGCTGAATTCGGTCCGGTCGGATCATCTACTTGGTAAGGCTGAATAGCATCACCTGGGAATACGTAATCGGTAGAAATCTGAACCATGCGAGCACCTATTTCACGACAAACAATTGCAACATTTTTTGGACCCAGCCCATTTACGGCAAGTGCATAACGTTCGTTTTCTTCGGCATCATCAACTGCAGTCCATGCGGCGCAATTTACAACAATATCAAAATCATCAAGCACAGCTCGTACTGAATCTATTTCCGTAATATCAAAATCAGTTCGATCAAAGCCAGCCGCTTTTGGCAGATGACTAACGAAATCTTGACCCAGCATGCCGCCTGATCCAAGAATCGCCCACTTCAAATTTGAACTCACTTAGGAGCGATTCTTTAGTGGTTCCCACCACGAACGATTATCGCGATACCACTGCACTGTTTCGGCCAATCCTTGCTTGAAATCAACTTGGGGGTGGTAGCCGAGTTGATTTGAAATCTTAGTTATGTCAACGCTGTACCTAAGGTCATGCCCTTTTCGATCTTCAACGAAGTCCACGCGTTCCCAACCGACTCCGCAGGCTTCGAGAAGCATCTCAGTTAATTCCCTATTTGTTAATTCAACACCGCCACCGATGTTGTAAATTTCCCCAGAGCGCCCATCCTCCAGTACTTTATGAATTCCGCGACAATGATCATCAACGTGAAGCCAGTCGCGAATATTGTTTCCTTCGCCGTAAAGTGGAACATTCTGGCCATCAATTAAGTTGGAAACAAAAAGCGGAATTACTTTTTCCGGGAATTGATATGGCCCATAATTATTTGAACAGCGAGTAATCGAGACATCAATTTTGTGTGTTCGACCATAGGAGCGCACTAAGAGGTCACTGCTTGCCTTTGAAGCCGAATACGGAGAATTTGGAAGCAACGGGCATTGCTCATCCCATGATCCTTCGGAAATTGAGCCGTAAACTTCGTCTGTCGAAACATGAACAAATTTGCCCAAGCCAGTTATGCGAGCAGCCTCTAGCAAAGTATGCGTACCAACAACGTTGGTCATGATGAACTTGCGAGATTCACTAATTGAGCGGTCAACATGTGATTCGGCTGCAAAGTGCACCACCGCATCGACTGACGCCACAAGATCATTAACGAGATTTACATCCAGAATATCGCCGTGGATAAATGAAAACTTTGGATTATTTCGAACTGGATCCAAGTTGGCCGGATTACCCGCATATGTAAGTGAATCCAAAACTATAACCTCATAGCTTGTGGAACCCGAATAAGCGTCATTTAGGAGATTTCGAACGTAATTGGACCCAATAAATCCTGCGCCGCCAGTCACCAAGATCTTCAACTGCTTACCTTCCTTAAGTTTCTATAGTCTATCTGCAGGCGAGTAGGCTTAGATTTATGCGCGGAATCATTCTTGCTGGAGGATCTGGCACACGCCTACACCCAATAACAAAAGGCGTAACGAAGCAGCTTCTACCTATCTATGACAAACCTATGATCTACTACCCGCTTAGCATTCTCCTTATGTCGGGAATCACAGAAGTATTGATAATTACGACCCCTGAAGACGCCCCAAATTTTAAGAATCTCCTTGGCGATGGTTCGCAAATTGGGATTCAAATTTCATACGCGATGCAACCTAGCCCGGATGGTCTGGCTCAAGCGTTCATTATTGGGGAAGACTTCATTGGTGCCGAAAAAGTGTGCCTAGTTCTAGGGGATAACATTTTTTATGGATCTGGCCTAGGTACAGCACTGAGTAAAAACTTGAATGTTTCTGGTGGACATATTTTTGCTTACCACGTTAGTAATCCAGAGGATTACGGTGTGGTTGAATTCGATTCACTTGGAAATGTGATCTCCATCGAAGAAAAGCCACTTGACCCAAAGAGTAACTACGCAATACCGGGATTGTATTTTTACGACAATGATGTGGTCTCAATTGCTAAAAGCATCAAACCCAGTGCTCGAGGGGAATTAGAAATTAGCACGATCAATGATGAGTACTTGCAACGTGGGAAGTTAACTGTCACCGTCCTTGACCGAGGCACCGCATGGCTGGACACTGGAACCATTGATTCACTCGTAGCTGCTGGCGAATTTGTTCGAGTTATTGAGAAACGTCAAGGCTTTAAAATTGGCTGTATCGAAGAAATAGCTTGGCGCCAGGGACTAATCTCAGACGATGAACTCAGGGAGAATGCAAAACCACTGATAAAAAGTGGTTATGGTGCATATCTGAATAATTTGCTACAGAGTAGTTAGAATCGT
>CANJRK010000144.1 GCA_947476765.1 Actinomycetota bacterium | reverse complement strand
TCAGTCCAGGTCACAAATGGAATAAAAGTAAGGTTTGGAGCCAGCCTGGCATCAATCACCCAGTACTTTACTGCCAAAATTCCGGCGGTTGCCATTGTCGATCCCAGAATTGCGGCAACCGCAGCTTCCAAAATAAATGGCAGCCTAATCGACATGTTGCTCGCGCCAACTGATCGCATGATTGAAGTTTCCCGACGCCTAGCGAAGGCTGCTACTCGCACGGTATTCATCACGAGCAATACCGTTACAAAAAGCATCGCCAAAGCTACAGCCAGAGCAAAAGATTGAAGTCCTTTTAAAATTTGGAAGAAGCGATCCAGTAGTTTTCGCTGATCCTGGATTGATTCAACGCCCTGCACTGATTGCAATGCACCGGCTACTTTTTCAAAATTCGCTGGATCATCTAGTTTGACTCGGAAAGATTCAGGTAGTGCATCCGGGCTAATGTTTGCCAAAATTGAAGATCCAGCAAACTGCTCTTTGAATTTCGCATAAGCGTCGTCCGATGATTCATAAAAAATGTTTTGTACTGTTGGGGCCAAGCCAGTCAAAATTGATTCAATATTTGTTCGCTGATTAGCTGTCACAGTTCCAGTGCAAGTGAATGCCACCGATGATTTACCGCACAGGAAGATAGATACTTCAATCTTGTCGTACCAATAACCCTTCATGCGATCCACTTGAGCGCTCATAAGTAGCGCAGCGCCTACTAGCGAAAGTGAAACGGCAACTGACACAATCAAGGCAACTGTCATGGTGAAATTACGTCGCAGGCCATTGCCTACTTCTTTACTAATAAATGACATTCTCATGACTACTGCCCCGTATGCCCATACATGCCACGCTCTTGATCGCGGACAATCTTGCCATTTTCCATTTGCACAATTCGCTTTCGCATTTGATCCACAATTGCGACATCGTGCGTTGCCATCACAATTGTGGTTCCCGTTCGATTGATGCGATCCAGCAATTTCATGATGCCAACGCTGGTTGATGGATCTAAATTTCCTGTTGGTTCATCAGCCAGCAAGAGCTTCGGGCGATTTACAAATGCTCGCGCGAGCGCCACGCGCTGTTGCTCGCCTCCAGATAGCTCTGACGGCAACCGGTGGGATTTTTCTTCCAGCCCAACAAGTTCAAGAATGGCGGGAATGCGCTCCTGAATTTCTTTCTTAGACTTGCCAATGACTTCCATGCCGAAGGCAACGTTGTCAAAAACGTTTTTACCGGGCAACAATCTAAAATCTTGAAAAACAATGCCCATAGTGCGTCGAAATGCCGGTACTTTTCGATTTGGCAGTTTTGCTACGTTGATTCCATCTACCGTAACTGTTCCCGAAGTTGGCTTTTCTTCTTTAAGTAATAGGCGCAGTAGCGACGATTTACCGGAACCTGAAGCCCCTACCAAAAAAACAAAGTCGCCTTGCTCGATAGTTAGATTAATGTCATCAAGGGCTGGGGTATTTGAATTTTTATACTGTTTAGAGACATTGTCAAAATTAATCACAATGCACTCTCCTTGCTTGGGCGCGCAAGATTGCGCCATAAATACTGATTAACTTCAGCCTAAATACTGTTTCGCTTTAGTCCTAGCAGGGCGCGCCGAATTCACGTAATCCAAACAATTGGTTTGGGTTAATTCGCTTGTTCGCGGCGCCAGCGAATTCCAGATTCAATAAAGAGGTCAATGTCACCGTCTAGGACAGCGGAGGTGTTTCCAGTTTCTTCCTCGGTGCGAATATCTTTAACCATTTGATATGGGTGCAAAACATATGAACGCATCTGATTACCCCAAGATCCGCTGGTGTCACCCTTTAGTGCATTTATTTTGGCTTGCTCCTCTTGACGGGTGCGCTCTAAAATTCTTGCTTGTAGAACTGCCATTGCAGTTGCTTTGTTTTGTAGCTGGGACCTTTCATTCTGACAAGAAACTACGATTCCTGTTGGAATGTGAGTAAGTCGAACTGCCGAGTCTGTGGTGTTGACTCCCTGACCTCCTGGTCCAGAAGACCGATAAACATCAACTCGAATGTCATCATCAGGGATTTCAACTGAGTCAGTTTGCTCAACTACTGGAATTACTTCGACTTCGGCAAACGAAGTCTGGCGACGGCTTTGATTGTCGAATGGTGAAATTCGAACTAGACGATGTGTACCTTGTTCAACTGACAAAGTTCCATATGCAAACGGAGCTTTGACTGCAAATGTGGTCGACTTAATGCCGGCTTCTTCGGCATATGAGGTTTCATATACTTCCGTTGGCCAACCATGGCGTTCGCAGTAACGCAAATACATGCGCTGCAACATTTCCGCCCAGTCTGCTGCATCTACCCCGCCCGCTCCAGATCTAATTGACACCAAAGCTTCGCGATGATCGTATTCTCCCGAGAGCAAAGTTCGAACCTCAAGTTCGCCAATTGATTTTTCTAGTGCGATTAGTTCTAGGTTGGCTTCATCTAAAATTGCCGGGTCGCTCTCAGACTCACCCATTTCACGCAATACCTGAACATCATCAACTCGAGATCGTAAATTTTTAATTCGACCGATATCTGCTTGCAGGACCGAAAGTTTTCCAGTAACGCGCTGTGCGTTAGCTTGGTCATCCCAAAGGTCGGGTGCAGAAGCCAAGACTTCTAATTCGGAAACCTGTGCCTGCATTTCATCTAAATTCAAAACTTTTTCGATACTGGATAACGTGGAGTTGATCGCAGCTAAGTCAGCGCTAAAGTCTCCGGTTGCCATAGTTCATAAGGCTACCGCGAATTTAACGAACTTTATTAATTGCCTTGGCTGAACTAACTACTACTGGACTTGTGACTGGCAACAAGTAGCCAAATGCCAAATTAGGTTTCGCCTGAACTGTCACGGTTACAGATGTGCCAGAAACCTTAATTGTTCTAATAGAAAATTGATTAACCTGAGATCTAACATTCGCAGCTTGCACGTACTGGCGCACTCGGGAGCGTGCCGTATTTTCACTGATTCTTAATCGTGTGCCGATTCCGTCCTGGTAGACCACATCAGCATCTATCGCTTGAGCTGCAGCTAGTGCCGCACCGTCGGCTATGCCATCAAGAACGTTACGAGTTGTCCAAACCGCAGCCACATTTATTGC
>CANJRK010000143.1 GCA_947476765.1 Actinomycetota bacterium | reverse complement strand
TTTTTGCAGAGAATTTGCCCGGAGTCGAATTTCCGATGCGAAGTGGAATAGCCATTAAGTTCCCCCAAACTTTTTCCTATGGTCACATAATTTCTTGACACAAAATATTTGACAAGGCAAGTTGTGGAAAACTCTAGGCAACAAATTGCCAATACAAGAGATGATCGAACTATGGCAAATAGATTTCTGACTCTTAGCGATGTTGCAGAATTGCTAAACATCGCACCTGCTCAGGCCTATACCTTGGTACGTACCGGCGAACTAGCTGCAATCAAGATCGGAGCTCGAGGGCAGTGGCGTGTGGAAGATAGAGCTTTAGAGGAATACATCTCCTCGTTGTATACCGCTACTGCCGAATTCGTAGCCCATCATCCGCGCTAGCGATCACGACACCAACTGCGAAAGCTTTCCTGCTACAACTAATTTCTTGGGAAAGGTTAAAACCTTGGTATTAGTCTCGATATCAATTGCATCAAATCCAGTCCGCAGGCAGTAACCTTCAAATGTTTGGCCGCCGGCGAGATACCAAGTTAGCCACCTTCGCCGATCTGCAAGCTCGTGAAACCAGACATTATCTAGCCAGTTAATGTGATCGGAGCTCGCAACTTCTATGACTAGGTGATTTAGACCGCAGGCCGCAACCACAAAATTCGAATTTACGAAATACTGATGGGAGTGATTTCGCAGGACCAGGAATGGGTCAGTCACATTAACTAACTGAGCGATTACCAATGGAAGTTGCGGATGAGCCACATGTAGCTCAACATCATTGGATGTATTTCGCAGCCTATCTAACCAAGCAATATGTGAGTGCTCAAATCTAACGGTCTCCGTAACTTCATAAGCCAGATCCAAGCGCTGTTCACTTTCCACTTCATCGAGGGCCTGGCCTAGGACTCGGTTCAGCTCGGCCAGAACCAGTGAAGTCGTCGGGTCGGAACCGGAATTTTGTGAAAGTGCCATAAGTCGATTCCACAACAGTTCTCTTTGCGGCGGCTGGATAGGGGTTCTACCTGTGGATAATTTCCCAGAGATATCCACAGATCCAGATGAAACCAACTGCAGGTATTGACAAGAAACGCAAGGGAAATTAGAAAGTTTGTATTGGGGTTTTTGGGGGAATAAAAACTTCAAGCGGTACTAACTCTCACCTGCAAGCACTCACAGGTAATGGGAACGGGTTCCGCAATTGCTATACGTTTCGGGGGGAAACAATGACTGCAATTATTTATGCTCTACCGGTGCCTGGGGCCAATAAGCCTAAGTCCGCACACATAATCAATTTGCCAGTTCGTACTAAATACGGATTGCAGGAAACGCTGCCGTTTGAATGGCCAACCGACGGTGCCAATGCGCTTAAGTATTTACCGCCAAGGATGGCGGAAAATCGATCTGACAGCTTTGAACCGCAAGCAACCGCGCGCGTAGATTTACCATCTGCTAAACAATGGTCCATGCGTCTGGTGCATGCCCTAGTCGAAGTAGTAAATGGCGCTCGTCCCGCCGCACAATTAACTCGATGGATTACCCCAGAAGTAATGGTCCAACTTCAAGGGCACATAGCTCGTAACAAAATGCCCCGACTTGGCGTGCGAAGTATTCATGTGCATGAAACTGACGATGGTGTTGCTGAAGTGAGCTCAGTTTTTGGGACACCAAATCGTTCGTTTGCATTGGCCATTCGTTTAGAAGGACTTGATGGGCGCTGGCGCGCTACTAATTTGGAAGTTGCATTACCAAACTAGTTTGTGGCACCGTGACACTTTTTGAATTTGTTGCCAGAACCACATGGGCATGGTTCATTACGTCCCACATTTGCATAGGCATCATTTGAAACTGCCTTGGCAGTTGCTTCACCAGTTTCGCTCGGTCCGGAGTACTGCAGCGCGGGCGCTACTGCCGGTTGAGTTAGGCCCTTGGCTTCAACTTCTACTTCGTCGGCTTCGCCATCGTTGTGAGCGTGTGGGGTAACTGTTACTTCAACATTAAATAGGTAGCCAACAGATTCTTCCTTGATTGCATCCATCATGGCAACGAACAAATCAAAGCCTTCGCGCTGATACTCCACAAGTGGGTCGCGTTGTGCCATAGCTCGTAAGCCAATTCCCTCTTGCAAGTAATCCATCTCATAAAGGTGTTCGCGCCATTTGCGATCAAGCACTGACAAAATTACTCGGCGCTCTAGTTCACGCATAACTGGTGCTTCGAGCTCAGCTTCGCGAGCAAGGTAGGCGCGATGAATGTCCTCTTGCAGAGTCACTGTCATAAATTCAGCAGATAGATCAACTGGGTCGCCGCCCGCTGCCTTGACCATGTCATCAATTGAGATTTCGATTGGATAGAGCGTCTTGAGTGCGCTCCAAAGTCCCTCCAAGTCCCAATCCTCTGGGAACCCTTCAGCTGTTGCAGCTGCAACGTACGCGGCAATAGTGTCGCCCATAAAAGTTGTGATTTGATCTTGGATATCTTCGCCGTCAAGTACTCGGGAACGTTCAGCATAAACAACCTGGCGCTGGCGATTCATAACTTCGTCATACTTCAAGACATTTTTACGAATCTCAAAGTTTTGCGCTTCAACTTGAGTTTGCGCTGACCTAATTGAATTGGTCACCATTTTGGCTTCGATTGGCACATCGTCTGGAACATTAAATCTTTGTAGGAAGGAATTGACCATGTCACCCTTGAACAGGCGCATCAAATCGTCTTCGAGTGACAAGTAGAAACGGGTTTCGCCAGGATCACCTTGGCGACCCGAACGACCACGTAACTGATTATCAATACGGCGGGACTCGTGACGTTCCGTACCTAATACATAGAGGCCGCCAGCTGCGACGACTTCGTCATGTTCTGTGGCAACAGCGCTTTGGGCCGCTTCCAATGCAGAGGACCAAGCGGCCTCATACTCAGCTTGGTTTTCTACTGGATCTAAACCACGACGTTCCAGTTCTTGTGTGGCGCGAAACTCTGGGTTGCCACCAAGCATGATGTCTGTTCCGCGACCTGCCATGTTGGTAGCGACGGTTACTGCGCCTTTGCGGCCAGCTTCCGCAACGATGGTTGCTTCCCGATCGTGCTGCTTTGCATTCAAGACTTCATGGCGAATGCCAACCCGAGTTAGGTA
>CANJRK010000142.1 GCA_947476765.1 Actinomycetota bacterium | reverse complement strand
CTTAGTTTGTTGAACTTGGTTTGCTGACCCGACCGACAATGCCAAAGAAAATTGCTACAACTTCGCCGACTAAGACAGTCACCAATACGGTACCAAGACCAACCGAACCCCCCAGTAACCAACCAGCTACCAAGAACACAGCTTCGACGGCGAATCGCACTCGGCCAATTGGAATTCCAGTGCGGTAATGGAAGCCCGTCATTAGTCCATCTCGTGGTCCAGGGCCTAAATTGCTTGGAATATAGAAAGCACTGCCTAACCCAATTACCAAAATTCCAATCAGTACTTGAATTACAGATAACGCATAGCTATCTGGACTTGGGAAAACAGGCATCATTACATCAATTGCCACCGATACAAAAATAATGTTGAGTACCGTTCCAATTCCCACTTTATTTTTCAATGGAATCCACATAAACATCACACCAACTGAAATGTAAAAGCTAGTCCAACCCAAACTATCGCCAGTTAGGTTCTGGATTCCTTGCGCTAATACAGTTCCTGCAGACTGACCAATGTCAGCTTTAATCAGGATTGCTTCGCCAGTGCCATAAAGCCAATTACCAAGCATCAAGAAAAATAATGTCTTAGGACTTGCTTTCCACATCGAGCCGGAAGCACTCCACGAAGTTGTGGGTACTGTCCTAGATGGCTTTAGCCACTCCGCGAGTTTTGACATGTGTTAGACGATGTTTTTTTCTGGACGAAGCTCGCCGCCAGAAGAGAACCGGTCATTGCTTAACGGTGAGATATCAACAAACGGTGTCTTACCTAAATACATGTCGCGCAAAATTTCACCGATCGCAGGTCCTTGCAAGAAACCATGTCCACTAAATCCTGTGGCGTAGAGGAATCGCGAAACGCCTTCCCATTCGCCCATGATCGCATTGTGATCCGGTGCTAAGTCATACAAACCAGCCCATCCACTAGCTGCGCCCAATTCCAAAAGTCGCGGCGCCCGCACATCTGCAAGCTCACCGATCTTTTCTAGGAAGTTTGGATCACGACGCAGGTCCCAGGAGTACTCAACCGTCTTGTCGGAAAATCCCATCAGCATGGCATTGCCTTCACGATGCCAATACAGCGAAGTTGAGTAATCAATGGTCATTGGCATATTTTCCGGAACGTCATCAAAATCAGCAGTCAGTGGCTCTGTGATTAAAAGTTCGCGACGAAGTGGCTTAACTGGAATTTCTAACCCAACCATTTCGCCAATGGTTGGTGACCACGCACCAGCGCAATTGATAACGGTTTTAGTTTTAACAGTTCCCGCACTTGTAGTGACACTTACAATCTGACCATCGACAACTTCAATACCAGTTGCTTCAGTATGGGTCATTACAGTTGCGCCGTGTTTGCGGGCGCCGCTTGCGTAACCCAGCACCACAGATTCTGGCGTGCAGTATCCATCGTTAGGCGTGAATGATGCTGCCAGAATTCCATCGATTTCTAGAAGTGGATTTAGTTCTTTGGCTTCTTGTGGGGTTAGCATGCGAGATTCAACTCCGGCTGCGATATGGAGTGCAGTTGATTTCTCGAATAGCTCAACGTCTTCTGGCGTTGATAGTGCAAACATGTAACCCGGGCGATGTAAATCAATTTCTTGACCTGGGCGATTAGGAAAATCTGCCAGCAAATCAAGCGAGCGAGCGCCCATTGCAATGTTTAACTCGTCGGAGAAGTTCGCGCGCACGCCACCTGCTGCCTTCGAAGTCGATCCACTTGCGAGTTCATTTTTCTCAACTAGTAGAACGCTCACGCCGGCTTCAGCTAAGTGGAACGTTGTGGATGCGCCCATGACGCCGCCGCCAATGACAACTACATCAACTTCTTCTGGAAGATTAGCCATCGAGTTGTTCCTTAAATCTTGAAGTCTGGGTTGTGCGGAACTTCCTCGTTATCCATCTGGGCTTTCTGAAGTTTGCCCGACCAATCCCAGTTAAGTGACTGCCAGCGAGTGAATACATCAAGTACCCAAATGCCGGACTGACGAGAGCCATTACCGCTCTTGCCATTTCCACCAAACGGTAAGTGTGCTTCCGCACCTGAAGTTGAGTTATTGATAGAAAGCATGCCAGCTGAAATTCCTTCGCGGAAAGTCCAAACTGCTTTTGGATCGCTGGTGTAAATCGCAGCTGATAATCCGAAGCCATGATCGTTACCAAGTTCGATTGCTTCTTCAATTGTTGAGAAGCGACCAACTGTTACCAGTGGACCGAATGTTTCCGTGTCATATAGCTCGTCGTCCTTCGTAATGCCTGCAACGATGGTTGGGTGAGCGAAAACGCCCGCGTCAGGATCTCCAACGAAACCTTCACGCGGGTTATCTTTAGTGATTCGACCAATTCCAGTTGAACCAAGCACAGTGTGATGCGGCTGAATCAACTTTAAGTTTTCTTCGTGAGTTGCAAGATACTTTTCACCGATCATTGGACCAAACAAAACGTCTTGCATTGGGTCACCAACTTTAGAGCTGGCAACCTTGTCGGCATACATCTTTAAGAACTTGTCATAGACCGAGTCATGAACCCATAAAGTTCCCAGCGAAGTACAGCGCTGCCCTGCTGTGCCAAAGCCCGCAAACAATGCGCCATCAAGCGCTAGTTCTAAATCAGCATCCGGCATGATGATCATTGGATTCTTGCCACCAAGTTCTAGGCAAGCACTCTGAATGTATTCACCAACCTTGGCGCCAATTAAGCGACCAACTTCCGTTGAACCTGTGAAACCAACTTTGTTAATGGTTCCTTCATCAAGACCCTTGACCATGCCTTCAAAAGTTTCTTTACCTTCGGCAACAACCGTGATCAAAACATCTTTCGGTACACCTGCAGCATGGAAAATTGCAGTCATTGCTTCAGCAACGGCTGGAGTGTATTCCGATGGCTTCCAAACCACGGAGTTTCCAGTTAGCAGCGCTGGGATGATGTACCAAGACGGCACAGCAGCTGGGAAGTTTCCAGCAGTAATAATCAGTGCAGTGCCAACTGGCATGCGGAATGTAAATAAGTTCTTGTTTGGCATTTCACTAGGAACGGTTTGACCGTATAGACGACGGCCTTCGCCTAAGAAGAAGTCACAAGTATCAATTACTTCCTGAACATCGCCAAGTGCTTCGCGGTATACCTTGCCCATTTCGCGGGTGACCAACTT
>CANJRK010000141.1 GCA_947476765.1 Actinomycetota bacterium | reverse complement strand
TTCACAATAGAACTAGCGAATATCAAGGTCAAAGACATATGCCTGCGACACGCCGAACTCTTAACCTAAACCTCTAGTTGAGATATTGACCCCATTGATTTGGGGGTTTCTAGCTAAAGTCCTCCGGCTGAATATCGTCCAGGAACGCTCGAAATTCATCCAGTTCAGCCTCGCTCAGGTCCTCACTGGCATCGGTTGCTAAGTCATCGTCTTCCGCTAGGTCCATTCCTGCAAAATCCATCACATCTTGGGCCACAAATACCGGAATGTCACTGCGAACAGCTAGGGCCACGGCATCAGATGGTCGCGCGCTCATTGAGTCGTGATTCAAGAAATTAATGGTTGCGTAAAACGTGCCCTCGACTAGTTCGCTTATCGAAACTGAGGTTACCTGTCCCCCAAGTTGCGTGATGGCAGCAGCCAGCAAATCATGCGTAAGCGGACGCGCTGGAATGACGCCATCCAGAGCCAGCGAAATCGCGGTTGCTTCAGCAGTGCCGATCCAAAGCGGCAAATAGCGGGCGGCGAGCTGGTCGCGCAAAATCAGGACAGGTTGGTTCGACGGCAGCTCTAGCCGGACACCAACAACATCAACTTGCCTCACAGCGCTAATTCTATGCACACTTACTTAGCTTTGGCGGTCGATAATTTCACGGACTAGCAAACCGTGTAGCGAAATAATCGAAGTTGCCAGTTGCAGCGTTAGTTCTTCGGCATGCGCACTGGCTGAGACGTTTCGACCAGAGGCTGCACTTTTCACTATCGGCGCAAATAAGTCCACCTCGCGACTGGCACTAGAAAGTACCGTTTTTAGGTGGCGCGGTTCCAGGCCATAGCTACGTAGGGACAAGGCCAATTCAACTACCGCAGATGCGGTGACTGAAAAATGTCCTTGGGCATCAGGTTTGATCAAACCAAATTCCACTAGTTGATCGATGAATTCAGCATCAGCCTGGGTATCTGCGATCAACTCTAAGCGATTCATACGCACTGAATGCATCTCATCCGACAGCGCAATTGCGCCAGTACTCACCAGCGCGCGCGGCGGCTTAGGCGCCACATCGGAAACATTGGCTGGCTGCAATCCGCGATTTAGTGCATCGATGTGTTCTTTAATAACTCGCAGCGGCAAAAAATGATCTCGTTGCATTCGCAGCACATAACGCAGTCGCTCCACATCTACCAATGAAAACTTGCGATAGCCGCTTGCGGTGCGCTCTGGGGTAACCAATCCGTTAGTTTCCAGAAATCGAATTTTTGAGATTGATATTTCCTCAAATTCATCGCGTAATCGAACCAGCACCTCACCGATGCTCAGAAGTGCGGGTGAATGCTTTGAGAAATCGTATTCCGGCTCTGACATCTAGTGTCCTGCAGCAGTTGCTAACACGAAAACAAACCGGAACTTCCCAATTTGCAGTTCATCGCCGTCTGAAAGTTGGATAGTGGCCACACGACTTTTGTTAACGTATGTTCCGTTGAGTGAGCCAGCATCACTTAAGTTCCAACTGTTGCCCACGAGCTCCACAAGAGCATGTTTACGGGA
This sequence comes from Actinomycetota bacterium, assembly GCA_947476765.1. GTDB lineage: Bacteria > Actinomycetota > Actinomycetes > S36-B12 > UBA5976 > UBA5976. The sequence continues at coordinate 1,664 of CANJRK010000141.1, read as the reverse complement.
GACTGTTACGTCATCAAGGAAAATTTTGCTGTCAGAGGCCCGGCCAATTGAGATTTTTTCGCCACCCGTTAACGGAAACTGCATGCCCTCCATTGCGCCGCGTCGGACCACCAAATATGCAGATCCGCCACCAGATAACGTGGTCGCATCAATTGGAGCTAGCTCACCGGTCTCTGGACTATCGGTCACCGGTATGACACCTGTGGCATCAGAGTTAAGCGGTACCGCTTTAGTTAACTCTGTCTCGTCTCCAGTGTTTCCCATGTCTATACCTTAACGTGAGGCTTAGCTTGAGGTGATGGCTTGATAGGCTGCCGCATCGAGAAGTTGTGCAACTAGGTCGACAGCGTTTCCATCGACTTTTACATCCACAATCCAGCCATTGTTGTAAGGATCAGAATTCAAGGTATCTGGCGCAGTTTCAATTGCGTCATTACGGGCCATTACTTGCCCACTAACTGGCGCATAGATATCGCTTACACTCTTAGTTGATTCGACCTCGCCACAGGTAGCGCCTGCAGTAAGACTGTCCCCTACGTTAGGAAGTGAAACAAAAACGATGTCGCCTAGCGCATGTTGGGCGTAATCGGTAATGCCAAATCGGATTGTTGAGTCATCAACGACTCGCACCCATTCATGCTCGGCGGTGTACTTCAGATCTGCTGGTATGTTGCTCATGGATAAATCGTACGGCAACGAAACCTAAGATTTCGGCAGGGGCACAATTGCCGAAATGTCCACATTTTCACTTTCTTCGATACTTACTTCGCCACCACCAGAGCCCACGGTGTCAACTAGACCGCCAGGGATCTCGATAGCTGGCCGCAACACGGTCGGGTCGCCAATAACAGAAATTGTGATTGGAACCTGTAACGCAGTACCACTGACAGTTACACCGCTAGCGCTGTCCGCAAACCAGGTGCTTCCAACTACTCGCACCGAGAGTCCACGATCAGAAATTTGAATTGCAGTAGCACCTGCATCCCGCAATTCCTGCATGGCATCCAACAAAGTTGTTGCCGTCAAGTTACCGGCGATAGTGATTTTGATCCCTGAACCAACGCTGGTTTCTGTCCCAGCAAGGACGCCCAGGGCATCTGCGCGTCGTTTTGCCTCGTTTAGCGCAGCGTATTCATCTCCTCCGAGTAATGTCTCTCGTGCGGCTTCGAGTCTGGTGTTTTCAGCATCAAGTCGAGCTTCACGCTGGGCCAAATCATCTAGCAATCCAACCAAGTCACTTTGTCGTGCGTTAGCGAGCACTGCATCGTTAGAGCTGCCAGAAATCGCCGCAGTCAAGGTAAAACCCAGTACAACAAACAGCACAGTAATCATCACCTGGGTGCCATTTCGCTGTGGCGTTAGCGAACGTTTGAGTCGAAATCGTGCCTCAGCTGCCGTGCGCGCTGGTCTACCTCGTCGAGGTGCGGAATGCATACCCATTTCGACTAAGCCTTTAACAAATGTCGACGAATAGCTGCCACGTTGGCAAAGATGCGCATTGTTAGAACAACTACAACACCAGTTGACATCTGCGAGCCGACGCCTAATTGGTCACCTAAAAACACAATCATGGCTGCAACCAAGACGTTGGACAAAAATGAGATCACGAAGATTCGATCGTTGAATAACCCATCGAGTACAGATCTGAATGCACCAAAAACTGC
>CANJRK010000140.1 GCA_947476765.1 Actinomycetota bacterium | reverse complement strand
GCAGGCGGCAAAAAGCGCCAGACCTCCGAATCCTTTGAGTAATCCCTCAGGGTCAAGTAGTCCGGCAGCTTGAACTGATGTTGCGAATTCGAATGGGGTAGTTGCAATCACCATCTGACTGTACCCGTGACACAATAAAGACGTGGGCAGCGGCAAGCCCAAACCCACAAAATTATTGATTCCAGGAGTCTACAAAATGCCAATCGCTAGCCCAGAAATTTACAACGAAATGCTTGATCGCGCCAAAGCCGGCGCGTTCGCTTACCCCGCAATTAACTGCACTTCTTCACAAACAATTGTTGCCGCAATTCGTGGATTCGCTGAAGCTGAAAGCGATGGCATCGTGCAGGTTTCTTGGGGCGGCGCGGAGTTTGCTACTGGACAAGGCGTTAAAGACATGGTTATCGGTGCAGTAGCACTTGCAGAATTCGCACACGCAGTTGCAAAAGGCTACGGCGTGAATATCGCGCTACACACTGATCATTGCCCGGCCGAGAAACTTGATGGCTTCATGCGCCCACTCGTGCAAATTTCTGCAGATCGAGTCAAGAATGGCCAAGGCCCACTTTTTCAATCTCACATGTGGGATGGCTCAGCAGTTTCCATGAAGGAAAACCTAGCTGTCGCTGACGAAATGCTAGATAAGTGTGCAGCAGCTCAAACAATTCTGGAAATTGAGATCGGTGTTGTAGGTGGCGAAGAAGATGGTGTCGAAGCATCCCACGATGCCAAGTTGTTCTCTACTCCAGAAGATGCATTGGCGATGGCAGATCGCCTTGGCCTAGGAGAACGCGGACGTTACTTAGTTGCGGCAACTTTTGGAAACGTGCATGGCGTTTATAAACCAGGCAACGTTGTTCTAACACCTTCAATTTTGAAAGAACTTCAAGATGCCGTTCAAGCAAAGCACAATACAAAGGACAAGCCACTTGATTTGGTTTTCCATGGTGGTTCTGGTTCGCTGCTTTCGGAAATTCGCGAGTCGCTTGATTACGGCGTAATCAAAATGAACATTGATACTGATACCCAATACGCATTTACTCGGCCAGTGGCAGACCATGTTTTTAAAAACTACGACGGTATTTTGAAAATTGACGGCGAAGTTGGAAATAAAAAGATTTACGATCCACGGGCATTTGGCAAAGCAGCCGAAGCTGGCATGGCTGCCCGTGTTGCGAAAGCTTGCGAAGATCTGCGATCAACGGGAACAAAAATATAATGACTATTGGCCAAGATTTATTAGATGGTCCACCACCGACTTTGTTGCCGGTTGATAATCGAGCAACCGATGCCTTAGGCGCCGGAGCAACTCCGGAAAAAGTCGCTGCAGATTTTCCCGACAGCAGTCTGGCTTGGGCCGTTCTTGCTGATCAAGCTTGGAGCGAAAAGCGTGTGATTGAGTCATATGCTTTTGCTCGCGTTGGCTACCATCGCGGACTTGATTCTCTGCGTAAAAATGGCTGGAAAGGATTTGGTCCAGTGCCGTGGAGTCATGAACCAAACCAGGGATTCTTGCGCTGCCTAAATGCCTTAGCTCGAAGCGCCAACGTAATTGGCGAAACCGCTGAAGCCACTCGCTGCGCCCAGTTTTTAACTGATTGTGACCCAGCAGCCACACAGGCGCTAGCCGAGTAAACCCACACCATAAATAAGGACTAGCCTTATCTAGGTTCAACGAGATATAAGGGGAATTGCCATGCCTGCCGTAGTGCTAGTTGGTGCTCAATGGGGAGATGAAGGTAAGGGTAAAGCTACCGACCTTCTAGGTAGTCGAGTCGATTACTGTGTTCGCTATCAAGGTGGAAATAACGCGGGGCACACCGTTGTAATCGGCGACAAGAAGTTCGCGCTTCACTTACTACCAAGTGGCATCCTGACTCCTGAAGTAACCCCAGTTATCGGTAACGGTGTAGTAATCGACGTTGCAGTCTTATTTGAAGAGATTGATGGACTTGAAGCTCAAGGCATTGATACCTCTAACTTATTGATTAGTGCTAATGCGCATTTGATCACGCCTTATCACGTAACGCTAGATAAGGTCACTGAGCGATTCTTGGGTAACTCCAAGATTGGAACAACTGGCCGTGGAATTGGCCCGTCATATGCAGACAAGACTTCGCGTCTTGGAATTCGTGTCCAGGATCTATTTGATGAAAAAATCCTTCGCGCGAAAATTGAAGGCTCGCTACTTAGCAAGAACCAAGTTTTAGTAAAAGTCTTTAATCGTCGCGCGGTAACTGTTGACGAAGTTGTCGAAAACCTAATGCAGCATGCCGAGCGCTTGAAGCCGTACGTTGCCGATACCTCATTGCTTTTGAATCGCGCCTTAGACGAAAACAAAGTTGTTTTGCTTGAAGGTGGCCAAGGAACTTTGCTTGATGTTGATCATGGAACTTATCCATTCGTTACCTCAAGTAATCCAACAGCTGGCGGCGCTTGTGCTGGATCGGGAATCGGTCCAACCAAGATCACGGGAGTAGTTGGAATTCTCAAGGCTTACACAACTCGCGTTGGCTCCGGACCTTTCCCGACTGAGCTGCTCGATGAAGATGGCGAAAAGCTTCGCACGATCGGTGGCGAGCGTGGCGTAACAACAGGTCGTCCTCGTCGTTGCGGTTGGTTCGATGCACCGATTGCCCGCTATGCAACCCGTATCAATGGTTTGACTGACATCTTCTTGACCAAGCTTGACGTATTAACTGGCTGGGAAAAGATTCCAGTATGTGTTGCATACGACATTGATGGAACGCGCTCCGAAGAACTTCCGATGACGCAGACGGAGTTTCACCACGCAAAGCCAATTTATGAAATGTTGCCAGGCTGGACCGAAGACATCAGTGGCGCACAGACCATGGACGATCTTCCACCTAATGCTCGTGCATACATTAAGTTCTTGGAAGACGTAAGTGGCGCACCAATCTCTGCAGTTGGAGTTGGCCAAGATCGTAATGCCACTATCAGTATCAACGACTTACTTCGCAAGTAAGCGAAGGTATCTCGGTCATGAAGATTAATTCGGTTAAAAATGAATTCGGCGACCCAATTGGTTTACCCGTAGGCGCGGTAGCTAAGCCCTCAATTCCCGATGATTCAGTAAAACTAATTGGTCAATACTGTTACTTAGAAGTTCTAGATGCAGAAAAGCACGCTGCTGATTTATATGCTGCATACGCACTTGATACTGACGGTCGGCTTTGGACATACATGCCACAGGGGCCAT
>CANJRK010000139.1 GCA_947476765.1 Actinomycetota bacterium | reverse complement strand
CTTCCCTTGGTTGCAGTGGGCATGATTTCTGCCTTCTTGATTTCTGGTTGCTCGGGCCAAACGCCAGCGGCCAGCGTCACCGATGTACCTGCTAGCCCGTCTGCCGCTCCAACCATCGCGTATGAAGACATGCCACCCGTTGCCGAGGCTAACGTCACTATGGATTGCTCAACTTATGCTGAGGGTGCCAAAGCGTTTGTGCGACAAGAATCTGACGTCGTGGTCAACGATGTGCAATATCGCGTAGCAACGGTTGCTTGTGGCCTGCTGGGCAGTGAAGTTAGCGCTGAAGTTGTGGAGTCTTTTGTTCCTGACAACGGAGTGTGGGCTTCTAATGGGTTAGTTTCAGGTCCTGATATGCCATTTAATACCTCGGGTCCATGTGAATCAGACAAAACTGTTGTTAAGTGCCCAGCTTTTGTGCTGAGCGAAGAAGGCGAAGCGGTTGGCCACATTGAAATTACCGGTCAAGATAATGGACTGGTTTGGAACTTTATCGCTGACGAAGAAGTAGCGCTTTAGTTCGGGGTTGCTCCTAGGGTTTTGCAGTTTTCCCCGGCCGTGTGAGCTGCCGCATACAGTGCCTGGGCGTAATCAACTAACCCCAAGTCGTCCCAGTCTGAACGAGACTGCAGCTGGGAAAGCAATCCAGCGCAAAATGCATCTCCTGCGCCCGTTGTATCTGTAACAGTGACTTGCTCTGCGGCTACCGTGGCAACTTCTTGACCCTGATAGAGCCAAAGCGCGCCGCGCTCACCTCGCTTGATAATTAGGTTCTTGAATTCACTAGTCCAGTTAGCCGGCGCAGCTTTACCTAACACGGCAAACTCGTCTTCATTGGCTAAAACCAAGTCCGCGCGAGACAAATACCTTCGTACCTTTTCTGAGCCCGTTTTTTCAATAGGTGAACTAGAAGCCGCATCGATGACCATGCGGGCGTTTGAATTGGAAACCGTTTCCAGGACATCAAGTGCGAATTTATTAGACTCGGGTCGCATGAACGTATAGGCACTCATCACAACTATGTCGCTGTCATGAATCAGTTTGATTAGTTCGTCATCAACTTCCTGAATTAAATTTGCCCCAAAATCTGGCATCATCGAACGCGCGCCAGTTTCATCCACCAAGATCACGCAAGTTCCAGTTCGTTGGTTTGGAATTGTGCGGATGTGAGAATCGGAAACCCCAAAGGCCTGCAGCTGGGTTACTACCCAACCACCTAAAACGTCATCGCCTATTGCAGAAACTAGGTCAACTGCAACACCTAGGTGAGTCAACCAAACTGCAACATTACAAGTCGATCCCCCAAGCGAGATGGCGTTTGTTGCCGTTGTATCCGTGTTTTTCTGCAGCGGCTCAGACAACAGACTTACAACATCGACGTTTACATCACCAATGATGCAAATTCGCGCCTTTTTGTTGGTAGTCATGACTTAGCTGCGACCACGGCAATCTGGGCGGCTAATTTGGCATTGGCATTAATTAAAGTGACATTTACCTCTAGGGATTGATTGTTGGTTTGAGTGTGGAACCAGTCCAACAAAAATGGCGTGACATCTTTACCAGAAATTCCTGCGTTATCCGCAGCAGCCAAACCTTGGGCTAGCACCCGATCATGCAGCGCCAAATCTAACTGGTCAGCTTGAGAAACTGGCTGGGCAATGATTACTGCACCTGGTGCCTTGATTGCATCGCGCTGAATTCCAATCGCGGCCGCTTGTGTCACAGTGTCCACTCGCCATGGCACCCCAAAGCCAGAGTCTACGCGATAGAAACCTGGGAAGGCATCAGTGCCAAAGCCAACAACTGTCACGCCTAAGGTCTCTAGGCGCTCAAGGGTTGCTCCCACATCAAGAATTGATTTAACACCCGCACAAGTCACGGTTATCGGAGTGCGAGCAAGTGTAACCAGGTCGCCGGATTCGTCATAAGTATCTTGGGCGCCGCGATGTACCCCGCCTAGTCCACCGGTTGCAAAGAACTTGATGCCTGCAAGATGGGCTATGTGACTGGTTGCCGAAACTGTTGTTGCGCCATGGCCACCAGAAGCTAGCACAGGACCTAAGTCGCGCGTGGAAACCTTAACCACATTGCTATTTGGATCGCCCAGAATTGCAAGCTCGTCTGCAGTCAAGCCAACTTTTACTACGCCGTTGATAATTGCAATCGTGGCCGGGATTGCTCCCCCGTCGCGCACACTTTGTTCGATGTCGCCAGCAACAGCGACGTTGCGGGGACTTGGTAGGCCATGGCTAATGATCGTTGACTCCAAAGCCACCACTGCTTCTCCAGTAGCCAGTGCCAGCTTTACCTCGGGATGGATTAATAGCCGGGTGGAATCATTCGCCATACCTAACACCTTAAGGTGTCTGTAGGGAACTTAATCTATGGAGGTCAGCATGTCTGAACTAAAACTTATTCCAGCTCGCCATGGCGTGGCCGACCGAATGAAAAAGGGTCAAACCCTAAAAGTGATTAATACCTTTGGACAACAAGTCATCGACTTTTGGGCTTTCGCCGCTAATGACATGAACGAATACATGTCCATGCATCACACGCATGCTGCTCTACTGAAAATCATTCCAACAGTTGGCGACACATTAGTTACCACTAAGCGCCGTGACATCATGACCATCATTGAAGACACCACGCCTGGCATCCATGACACTTTGATGCCATCGTGCGATCGCTACCGCTACGAACAGCTTGGTTGCACCGAGTATCACATGAACTGCAAGGACAACTTAGAAGTTGCCTTGGACAAAATTGATGTTGAGCGCCTGGTTCATCCAGCGCCACTAAATCTATTTATGAATATTCCAGTTAGCCCGACTGACAACAACTCAATCAAGTGGGATGGTTGCCCAGCTGGAGTTGGCGAATACATCACACTGCGCGCCGAGATGGATTGCATCGTTGCGTTCTCTTCGTGCCCACAAGACATAGTTCCGATCAATGGCCCGAACTGCGAAATTCAGGACACGCATTACTTAATCGAAGGCTAAAACGCTTTAGGTGCGGAGTTTGTAGTCTTCAAGCAATCGACGCGCGATAATCATGCGCTGAATGTCAGCAGTGCCTTCACCGATAAGTAACATCGGGGCTTCGCGATACAACCGTTCGATTTCGTATTCCTTCGAGTAGCCATAGCCACCGTGAATCCGGAAGGAATCCTCGACGATTTCCTTGCAGAACTCACTGGCAATGTACTTGGCCATGCCAGATTCCATGTCGTT
>CANJRK010000138.1 GCA_947476765.1 Actinomycetota bacterium | reverse complement strand
CGATTAGAACAAGCGCCACATTTTGTTGCGCACTACGCAAAACTGCAACATCACGCGCGTGCCAATACGGCGCCTGTGGATCAGCCAAGGTGTCGTTCCAGTCATCCCAGATGCAGACCGCAGCAAGGTTTTGTGCTGGAGCGAAAACGGCATTTCGAGTGCCAACCACAATTCGCGCATTGCCTCTAAGTATTGCCAGCCAATTTCGGTACCGAACTGATGGACCGTCGTCAGCGGCGAGCACTGCAATAGATTCTTTAGGACAATCTAAATTTCCCAACTCTTGCAAGATTCGATCAATTGCGGCTCGATCCGGGACTGTGATTATTGTGCTCTTGTCAGCTCGGGCAATTGCAACGGCATACTGAGCTAGCAATGACGCTGGGTTATCTCCACCGGTAGTAACAATCGCTCGTGGCTGTTCACCGGCCAGGGTTCGCTTAATCAGCGCCTCACCACCGACATAGTCCGTCCAAGCTGAAGTTGTCGCGGCGGGAATTTCACTCGGTGCTAGAAATTGCGTAGCTTCGGCACCAGCATGTCGATTGGGAACTGCGTTTCGCAGTACGTCCGAAAGAGTGCCGGCCTGACGATCGGCAACTGATTGAGCTAACTCAAGAATCTCCGGGAGCAAAACAATTTCCGGGGAAATCACATTGCTAAGGGCCGCTAAAGTTCCCGGGTGATCGCTTTCCTGAACTCGGGAAATCAACCAGCCATCTGTGAGTTTGCCTGCGAATCGAATTCGAACCCGAACGCCTGGTTGCGCGATTTCATCAAACTTTGCTGGAACGGCATAGTCAAAGATTCGATCTAAGTGCGGGAGCTGGCTATCGATTGCAATTTGGGCAACTGGGAAGTTAGTGGCGATTGGCACTTCGGCCTTAACTCGCTTTTTCTTACCGGGAACCAGGCTTAGTTGATCGTCGCTCACCCATACAGTCTTTCACTTGAGTATGACTTTGTTTTGGGTACGTCAGTATTAGATAGCGGCCTTAAGTGACTCGGCGCGATCTGTGCGTTCCCAAGTAAAGCCAGGACGACCGAAGTGGCCATAGGCAGCAGTTGGACGGTACTTGACTACATCGGTATTTAAAAGTTCTAAGTCCGCGATGATTGCTGCCGGACGCAAGTCAAATACCTTGAGTACAGCTTGGCGGATATTTTCTTCGGGAACCGTTCCAGTTCCGAAAGTTTCTACGAACACTCCAACTGGCTGTGCTTTACCAATTGCATAGGCGACTTGAACTTCGCAGCGCTTAGCGAGGCCAGCAGCAACTACGTTCTTGGCAACCCAGCGCATGGCATAGGCAGCAGAGCGGTCAACCTTTGAAGGATCCTTGCCGGAGAATGCGCCACCACCATGACGAGCCATGCCACCATAGGTGTCAACAATGATCTTGCGACCAGTTAAGCCAGCATCACCCATTGGGCCACCCACGACGAATTTGCCGGTTGGGTTAACCAATAACTTGAAGTCTGTGGCGTCGATATCAAATCTTGCCAAGATCGGCTCAACAACATTTGCACGAACTTCTGGCGCAAGCTGCTTATCGAGATCAATATTTTCGGCGTGCTGTGACGAAACAACAACAGTATCTAGGCGCACAGGACGATCGCCGTCATATTCAATGGTTACTTGAGTCTTACCATCTGGGCGAAGGTAAGCCATCTGGCCTGACTTGCGCACAGAAGTAAGCTGCTCGGCTAAGCGATGTGCAATTGTGATTGGTAGCGGCATTAATTCCGGAGTGTCATCTGATGCGTATCCAAACATGAGCCCTTGGTCGCCAGCGCCTTGACGATCTAGTGGATCTTCGGAACCAGAAACGCGCTCTTCGAAAGCATCGTCGACGCCTTGAGCAATGTCTGGTGATTGGGCGCCAATAGAAACGGAAATGCCGCACGAGTTACCGTCGAAGCCTTTTTCCGATGAGTCGTAACCGATTTCATTTACAACGGTGCGAACTAACGCCATCACATCTGCGAAACCGTTTGTAGTAACTTCGCCAGCGACGTGGATCTGGCCAGTTGTCAGCATAGTTTCTACTGCAACGCGGCTCTTTGGGTCTTGCTCTAAAAGATCATCAAGGATGGCATCAGAAATCTGATCTGCCATCTTGTCTGGGTGGCCCTCAGTTACGGATTCAGAAGTGAATAAACGACCGGACATTTAATTGCCTTTGCTAGAGAGTAAATAAGTATGTGACTGCGCGCATACTTAGGGGCTCCTGATCAAGTGCGCAATTCTTAGGAAACTTTAGCAGGTTGTGAAGTTCAATAGCCAAAGTGGTTGACCTTAGTGCGATCGGCTTAAAAGTGGGCTTGACCTAGTGTCGAATCGCGCCAACAGCGTCCCAAATCGCCTGTGCGATCTGGTTTTTGGAGGTTCGAGAAATCTTAGTTTGAGTTGCTGGCTCGCGAGTCAAAATCGTGACTTCATTGTCATCGGTTCCAAAAGCTAGGTTCGGGCCCACTTCGTTAATAACTAAGAGATCACAACCCTTGCGCTGCAATTTCGCGATTCCGTGGTCAAGGACTGAGCCGCGATCATCTCCGGTCTCCGCGGCAAATCCTACGATCACCTGATCTGGGTGCGAAGTGTTTCGGTGTAAGACTAGGTCAGCCAAAATATCAATTGTTCGGACTAATTCAATGGTTGGCGAAGAACCATCGTCAGACTTTTTCATTTTGGAATTCTGGGAAACTTTTGGTTTGTAATCAGCTATTGCAGCCGCCATTACGATTACATCTGCAGTCTGGGAGGCCTTCATAACTGCGCTGTGTACGTCATCACCAGTTACGGCCTTAACAATTGTTACTCCAGCCGGAAGTGGAACTGAAGTGTTCGCACAAATCAAAGTTACTTTGGCACCTCGATCGCGAGCTGCTATTGCTAATGCCACACCTTGTTTGCCACTGGAACTATTTCCTAGGAATCGAACCGGATCCAAGAACTCTCTCGTGCCACCTGCAGTAATCACAATGTCTTGACCAAGCAAATCTTGTTCGCTCAGTACACCCATAGCAACAGAAACTATTTCCTCAGGATCTGGAAGTCTGCCCGGACCGCTGTCGTCGCCAGTTAAGCGTCCATCGGCTGGATCAATAACGATGCAGCCGCGTGATCGCAGCGTCGCAACATTTTCTTGGGTTGCCGCATTGAGCCACATTTCAGTGTGCATCGCAGGAGCAAAAACTATTGGGCAAGTTGCGGTCAATAAAACATTTGTCAGTAAGTCATTTGCTGCACCATTGGCTGCGCGGGAAAGTAGATCTGCTGTTG
>CANJRK010000137.1 GCA_947476765.1 Actinomycetota bacterium | reverse complement strand
TAGCCGTCGCTTTTTCGGCTGCCATCCTTCTTCTAAGTGGCTGTGCCACAGGTTTTGATGCTGCTACAAACAGCCAACCAGACTCTGGAAATGGGCGAAGTGTCGATGTCGGGTCGCTTCAAATTCGAAATGCCACAGTAGTGGTGGATCCTACGGACACCTCACGAGCCACTGTAATAATGACCGTCATCAATAATGACAAAGTTGCAGATGACGTGCTTAACGGAGTCGCAGCTGCGAAAACTTTAGGTGTCGTTGGGGAAGTTAATATCCCGCTGCCACACTTACAGGCTGTCAAAGTTGGATATGAATCTGAATTTCGCATTGTGCTCACAAGTGTTTCAGGTTCTTTAGAGCCAGGGCAGTTTGTGAATATTTCATTGATGTTTGAAAGCGGGCAATCAGCACCGCTGTCGATGTTGGTTAACTCCAACACCGGAATTTACGCTGACATTGAAATACCAACCGCTGACGTTGAGCCAGCGCCTGCACCTAGTGCAAGCTAACTCTCAAAGCGATATCCAAGCCCTCTAACGGTTGTCAGGTATACCGGGTTTGCGGGATCAGGTTCAATTTTTGAACGAATGCGCTTGATGTGCACATCTAAAGTTTTGCCGTCACCGACATAGTCAGATCCCCAGACGCGATCCATAAGTTGACCTCGAGTTAGTACTCTCCCTGAGTTGCGCATTAAGAACTCAAGTAATTCAAATTCCTTAAGTGGCATGGCAACTGCTTGACCATTGACGGTTAGGGCATGTCGCTCGACATCCATTCGAACCGGTCCGACTTCGACTGAGCCGACTGCATCGATTTCGATATCACTACCGCGTCGAAGCACTGCCTTTATCCGGGCAAGTAACTCTCGAGTGGAGAACGGCTTTGTCACATAATCATCTGCGCCGAGCTCAAGTCCAACGACTTTGTCGATTTCGGTATCTTTTGCAGTCAACATGATTACTGGAGTTTTTGATTTAGAGCGAATGTATTTACAAACTTCTGTTCCCGACACTTCAGGAAGCATAAGGTCTAGTAAAACTAAGTCCGGGTTCTTGGAATCAAATAATTTCATGCCTTCAGCACCGTTTGGTGCCAATATCACATCAAAACCTTCACGTGAAAGCATGAACTGCAGTGCATCGCGAAATGACTCTTCATCTTCGATGACCAGAACGCGTGTCATTTACCTGTAACCTCCGTTGGGGTGCCGGCACCATTTAGGTACACGGGGAACCGTAATGTGAATGTTGATCCTTGTCCTACTTGAGACCACACGATGCAATCGCCACCATGATTTGCACACACATGCTTAACGATTGCTAAACCTAAGCCAGTGCCACCTGTGTCGCGAGATCTTGCTGGATCAACGCGATAAAATCGCTCAAAGATGCGATTTAAATCTGCCTCAGGAATTCCAGGACCCTGATCAGTGACTGAAATTTCAATGACGTCATCGTTTCGACGTGCGCCCACTCCAACACGAGTGCCATTTGGAGAATACTTAATAGCATTCGAAAGCAAGTTGTTTAGCGCTACATTCAACTGCTCCTCGTCTCCAAATATTCGGCCAACGTTCACATCATCAGCTACCACTACTTCAATACTTTTTTGTTCAGCCGCAATCTTGGTAGCATCCACTGCTTCGTTAATGATGTTTGCAACATCAACAGGAGCTGAATTTCGAAGTGGCGCATCGCCTTGCACTTGAGATAGCGCTACTAAATCTGAAATCATTGCAGTTAATCTCTTAACTTCAATTTGCATGCGAGAAGTGAAGTGTCTAACTTGATCAATATCGGAGTCAGCGGCCTGGACTGCCTCTGCAAGCAGCGAAAGCGCGCCTACTGGAGTCTTAAGTTCATGTGAAACATTTGCAACGAAATCACGCCGCACGTCATTTAGCCGACGTTCCTCACTTAAGTCCTGTGCGATAAGTAAACATAATTCATCATCTATCGGGGAAATCTGAACTCGTGCTTCCCATTCACCAAGGCGTGAGCCGTTTCGCTTTATGACGGAATCGCGGCTTTGAGTTTTGCTCAACCGATGCACTTCACGATTTAGTGCTCGTAATTCAACCGGAGCTATTCGATCTAGCGCTATAAGTCCCATGGCTACGCAGTTCGCGCTTGCAGCTAAAACTCGATCCGAAGAATCGATGATAGCTGCTGCATCTGGAAGTACATCAAGAATCTGGCTCAATGCAGCCACTCGATCAGCCTGGCTTTTCGCGGCTTCGGTGGCGCCGGCCTTTGGTCTACCTGGGGATCTGCGATTTAGCATGGCTGAACCAAAATTCTTTCGATAGCCATTCTGAATCTGTTCACCTTCTAAGGATAGGTAGGTTCTGGGCTAGTCACCTCAGGTACAGCCCTACTTAAGCAACTGTTCACCTAATGGCCAAACTATATTTGCCCACACTTTCCCTGCTGTTTTTATGGCGAAAATCCAGGATCGGTGTCGACGGCATTAGACTTCTAATATGCGTGAGGATTACACCAATCAATTAGCTGCCATCGATGGAGGCTTAGTTTCCATGGCCGACCTAGTTGGTAAGGCTATTCGCGGCGCTACAGATGCATTGCTCGAAGATGATCTCGCTATCGCTGAACAAGTTATTGCCGGCGATGAACGAATTAATGAACTCAACGCTGAAGTAGAAGAAATGTCTGCTCGAATCGCAGCGCTACAGGCGCCAGTTGCAACTGACCTTCGCTTAGTTATGGGCGCAATCCGTATGGCTACTTCGCTGGAAAGAATGGGTGACTTAGCAGTTCATATTGCTAAACAAGTTCGGCTTCGTTATCCAAACCCTTCGATTCCTGCTGAGTTAAAAGACACTTTCTCGCAAATGGGCGAAGCGGCAAGTCAAATTGTGGCGCAAACAGGCGAAGTTATTTCTTCGCGCGACACCACTTTGGCCGACAACATGAAGAAGTACGATGACGCATTAGACCGCCTGCATCGCGAATTATTCACGGTAGTGCTTTCGGATAATTGGTCTCATGGTGTAGAGGCCGCTATCGACGTAACTTTGCTTTCTCGCTTTTACGAGCGCTTTGGTGACCATGCAGTATCAGTGGCGCGACGAGTAATTCATATTGTTACTGGCGAACCCTACGCAAAATAGGAAATATTCCGCCAAGTATCGAAGTTAGGCCCTTTTCGCTAAGTTAGTAAAGGGTTCTTATGACAAATAACGCATCAGGTCTGCATCGCATTGCGATTCTGTCTGTCCACACCTCCCCACTGCATCAACCTGGCACTGGGGATTCCGGTGGCATGAATGTTTACATTGCCGAAACCGC
>CANJRK010000136.1 GCA_947476765.1 Actinomycetota bacterium | reverse complement strand
AGATCTTCGTAATGCTCCATTGAAGTGCCGGGCTTAATTGCCATCCCAGCGCGGGCACCATGATTTCTAATATCGCGAGCTACTTGGCGTGGATTTGTTGCCGCCTCAACATGAAACGTCACACTCTTGGCGCCTTGCTCGGCATATCCAGGTGCCCAGCGATCTGGGTCATTAATCATTAAATGACAGTCAACTGGAGTCGTTACTTCTCGGATTATTGATTCAACAACAACGGGGCCAATAGTTAAGTTCGGGACAAAGTGGTTATCCATAACATCGACATGTAACCAGTCAGCACCATCGGCCACTCGCTGACATTCAGCAACCAAATTGCCGAAATCAGCCGAGAGAATGCTTGGCGAAATTCGTAGACCCACACCTTAAGCCTAGCCAAACCCCAGGAACTATGCGGTCCTGCGCAAAAGGGCTAGAAACATGCCGTCTGTGTGATGCAGGTCGGGTCGCAATCTAAGGCTCAACGATCCCGCGGGCAATTGCAGCTGAGGTAATACTGGCGAAACATCAAGTGCTTCAAAATTTGGGTTTCGCTTTAAGAAGTTGGCCACTATGGAATCAGTCTCTGCTAAGTGTGGTGAGCACGTGGCATACCCAACGACCCCACCAACTCGAACTAGCTCACTTGCCTTTGTTAGAAGTTCTTGTTGAAGCGCAGTTAGCGGCGGTACATCACTTGGTTGCCTACGCCAGCGGGCTTCCGGGCGACGGCGTAGCGCGCCAAGTCCGGTGCATGGGGCATCCACCAAAATGCGATCGTATTCAACTTCAGAATCAAATTCGCGAGCATCTGTTATGACAACTTTTGGATCGCCTGGGGCATTCCAAAGCGAGTTACTCACTAAGTGTGCGCGTGCAGCGATCGGTTCAAGTGCTGTGAAGTCAGCGCCGGCTTCGTTCGCTAGGCCAGCAAGAATTGCGGCTTTGCCACCTGGGCCGGCACACATATCAAGCCAGTGTGATTGCGGTCCTTGAATTTCAACATTAGCAAGGGCCAATGCAACTAGCTGACTGCCTTCGTCTTGCACACCTATGCGGTTGTCACGCACTGCTTCGATGTCACCTGGTCGAGTAGACCACTTTTCATCTGGTCCACTTGGTCGCAGCATGGTCGCAGCAATTGGTGACCATGCACCTGGTGAAACATGTGGCAAGTCTAAAAGTTCTTCGACGGTTGCTTGGCCAGGCTTTGCAACTAATGAAACTGGAGCTGGTTCATTTCCAGCTGCCAAAATTTCTCGAACTGAAGTCAAGTCGCACTGATAGGCATCAGCCAAGCTGCGAATCACCCAAACTGGATACGAGTACTCAAGTGCTAAAACTTCAACTGGTGTTTTGCCTTCGCTAAGTTCAGCAAGCCACTCGTCCCAAGTCTTTGCAGAGATTTTTCGAAGTACTGCATTAACAAATTTTGAGGCACCCATTCCAGCAACTTCGCGAGCCAAGGTAACTGTTTCATCTACAGCAGCATGGGATGGAATGCGCATGAATAGCAATTGATAGGCACCAACCCGCAAGACATCTCGCACTGAGCTATCCATAGAGTCAGTGCGAGAAGCGCACGCATCGATTACCGCGTCTAAGGTTCCTTGCCGACGTAATGTGCCATAAGTTATTTCGGTAGCAAGGCCGGCATCACGCGCCGAAACGCCTAAGTCATCCAGAGCTGCAGGTAACACTAAATTGCTATAGGCATCTTTTTCGTGAACGGCTTGTAACACGTTATAAGCAACTCGCCTGGTGGCACCAGATTGCTTCACTCAAACACCACAGGTGAAGTTTGATTTCCGAGCCAAGTTTTTGCTGGCGTGATGTTGCGCCCGGCTTCGTGAACTTCAGCAAGCACAACAGCGTGGCTGCCAGTACCAACGAGGACTTCACCATCACGTAATTCGACTTGGCCAGGAACTAAGTCTGTAACCTGTGGCAAAAGTGAAACTGGATTTAGTTTGATTCGGGTTTGGCCAAACATCGTCCAGGCTCCTGGTTCTTTTGTCACAGCACGAATCCGACGCTCGATGGCAAGTGCTGGCTCATTCCAGCGAACTCGCGCATCAGCAACCGTAATTTTTGGGGCTTGCGAAATCCCATCGATTGGTTGATGCAATGGCAAAATCGAACCGTTTTCAACTCCAGTTAGCGTTGCTAGAGCTAACTGGGCGCCTTCAATCGAAAGTCGATCTAGTAACTGACTTGACGTCTCACTTGGCTGAATAGGTGTAGTTAAGTAAGCAAGTATTGGTCCGGTATCTAAGCCTTCGTCGATTCGAAATGTTGTGACGCCAGTAAATTCATCGCCACTTAGAATTGCATACTGCACTGGTGCTGCGCCCCGCCATTGTGGCAATAACGAAAAGTGCACATTAATCCAACCGTGCTGAGGTGTGTCGAGTAATTCACGCGGCACCATTGCGCCAAAGGCAACCACAATCACGCAGTCAACATCAGCGAATCTTTCTTTATGATCAGCAAGGTGTGCAGTCTTAAGAACTGGCACTCCACTGACGCCAGCAGCCTCCGCAATTGGGCTGGCAGTCAAAGTACGGCCTCTTCCAGCTGGAGCATCTGGTCGAGTGACAACAAATGCAACTTCGTGCTCAGAAGCTAATAGCGCAGTCAATGTGGGAACTGCGGCAAGTGGAGTCCCAGCAAATGCAATACGCACGATTAAGAAAAGCCATTCATCATATTGTGCGGGCTGACTTTAACTGTTGGATTAGTATCGCCGAACCATTCGGTTTCTCGAATAGCCTTCATGGCCTCTTTGCGGGCCAAGGCATCAAGGCGATCGATAAATAAAACGCCATCTAAGTGATCAGTTTCATGTTGAACGCAACGTGCCAATAACTCGGTCCCGATTATGGTTACCGGTTCACCGTACATATTCATGCCTTTGGCAACGACGTTCATTGCACGCTTGGTATCAAAGGTTAAGCCCGGTAACGACAAACAACCTTCGGGGCCATCTTGAATTTCATCTGATAGATCTAAAACCGGATTGATTAGATGTCCAACTTCATCATCAACGTCATACGTGAACACCCGAAGTGAAACTCCAATTTGCGGGGCGGCCAGGCCAACACCTGGGGCCTCTTGCATAGTCACGGTTAAATCGGCAACCAATTGGCGCAGCTCTTTGTCAAAAGTTGTGACTTCAGCAGCCGGAGTCGTGAGAACAGGATCACCAAATAACCGAACGGGCTTTACGGCCATGTGACACCTACTTCAATGAACTTTGCTGTGTTCTAAGTTTAGAGGTTTAGCGGGTCAATCCGTACGTTCACCGATCCACCCTTATGT
>CANJRK010000135.1 GCA_947476765.1 Actinomycetota bacterium | reverse complement strand
GCCTGGAAAGCCAAGTTGGCTCGCGAAGGCAAACTTGCTACCGGTGGCTCAATCGCCGATCTGGTCTTTGGCACCAGCAACTAACTAACTGGAGATCTCGGATATCTAATGAGTAACGCTCGCCCATTTGCAGATTTAACAGTCGAGAAGTTGACCGAAGATCTTCGGTCCCTTGGATATATCGCTGACCGGGGCCTTGCTACCTCGATTTTAATTTCGCTAAAGCTTGGCAAACCGCTGTTACTTGAAGGCGAAGTTGGTGTGGGCAAAACCGAATTGGCAAAGACGTTGGCCATTTTGTTCAATCGGGAATTAATTCGCCTACAGTGCTATGAAGGCATAGACACTAATCATGCACTCTACGAATGGGATTACGCCCGTCAGATGCTGCATATTCGCTCGCTTACCGCAGCTGAACTCACTGACAATGCCGACGAGCAATTGTTTAGCCCCAAGTTCTTACTAGAACGGCCACTTCTAAAGGCAGTTCGGGCCGGCGATGCTTGTGTCTTACTAATCGATGAAGTTGATCGTGCCGATGATGAATTCGAAGCTTTCCTACTAGAACTACTTTCTGACTTTCAGGTGACTATCCCTGAAGTTGGTACCGTGGCTGCGGTAACCCGTCCCATCGTTATTTTGACATCGAACCGCACCCGCGAGCTACATGACGCCTTAAAACGCCGTTGCCTCTACACCTGGATCGGTTTTCCAGATGCAGACCGTGAAATTGAAATTGTTCGCGCTCGAGTCCCTGGTATCAGCGAACGGCTCGCTTCTCAGGTAGTTGGAGCGGTAAACCAGTTACGACAGATGGAACTTGAAAAAGTCCCAGGAGTTGCCGAAACTATTGACTGGGTTGAATCCCTAGATGCTGTCGGCGCCAGTGACCTTAATGAGCGCAGTGCGGCTGACACCCTTGGTGCAGTAATCAAGGATCGGGATGATCTGGACTACACCATGAAGAACCTAAATGACATCGTCCCAAGCTCCTGAGCTAACTGGCTTTGACGAACTCTTTATCGAGTTTGCCCAAGACCTTCGCTTTCATGGCATGGTCATTGGCTCCGATGACGTAATCACTTTCTTATCTGGTATCTCAGTGCTCAATGCCACCGATGTTATGGATGTTTACTGGAGCGGCCGAGTTACTTTGGTTCGTAAAAAAGACAACATCCCGCTTTATAACAAAAGATTCCAAGCCTTCTTCCTGGACATCAGTGATGATGAACCTGATGCCAGAAAACTAAAGCTAAAGTCCTCAGCTAATGCGGGCGCCACACTTGAAGTACCAAATGTTGAACAGGGTCTACCTGGAGATGTTCAAGAAGATGAAAGCCGCATGGGTTACATGGCTTCAGCTGCAGATATATCAAGATATAAAGCATTTGCTGAGTGCTCTGATGAAGAAATCAATCGATTCCGCAAATTGATTTCGATGCTTAAAGTTTCACCTCCCATGCGTCGCACCTACCGAACTCAATCAACTCCTAAGGGCAAGGTTTTAGACATGCGCCGAATGGCTCGAGAAACCATGCGATCACTTGGCGAACCTAAAGACTTGATGTTTATTAAGCGCAAAGAAAAACTTCGTTCTATCGTTTTCATTCTTGACGTATCTGGTTCTATGGCAGATTACTCCCGCAACCTTTTGCAACTTGCCTACTCGGCTCGTCGAGCCAACACCAAGGTTGAAGTATTTTGCTTTGGCACGCGGTTAACCAGAATTACTAAGTCCATTGATAAACGCACTCCAGATGAAGCCATGAGACTTGCTGGCGAGTCCGTCCTGGACTGGGATGGTGGCACCCGGATTGGCGATGCGATTGCTGCCTTCGTTAAAGAATCTCGTCGCTCTCGGCTGGGCCGAGGTGCCATTGTTGTTATTTGTTCCGATGGCTTGGATCAAGGCGAGCCTCAGGCTTTGGACAAGGCCATGCAGACCCTGTCTCGACTTGCACACAAGGTCATTTGGGTGAACCCTCATAAGGGTGACAATGAGGATTACGTACCAAATACCATTGGCATGATGATCGCTGATCCATACATCGATCGAATCTTCTCGGGACATAATTTCAAAAGTATTGAAGAATTTGCTAAAGAACTATCAAGGATGGGATAACAAGAATGAAGTTCAGTGTTTCATTAGTTGCACATGGTGATCGCGAGATGACACTAGATGAGATTGTGGAGCTTGCTGACGCAGTAGCTCCTCTTAATGGCATTGCCTCCGGCATGGGAACAACTTCCTATGGCGCACAGATTATGGTCGAGTCTGATAATTCCGCCGATGCTGTGCTCGAAGGTCGCAAACTATTCGAAGCAGCAGTGGCAAAGACAAATCTTCCGAAGTGGGAAGTTACTGACGCTGACACTATGAGTGAAGATGATGACTTTGCAGATTTGGATTTAATTCCCGAATGATCAGATTAGGCAGCTTGGCCGGTTACCCATTTGAAGGACCACGCGTACTCTCGGGATGGACTCCGCCGCCGGTTCCTGCTGTTTATGTAATTTTGTCTCGAAACGATATCGAAGGTAAGCCTCAAGATTATTCCGTGATCTATGTTGGGGAATCAGCTGACTTAACCACTGTGGGCTTTCCATTCAAACATCGTCGCTCTCCTAACTGGATTGATCGCGCTGGATCCAAATACAACTTGCACGTTGCCTACTTTGAGATCCCTGGCGGATTACCGTCACATCGGCAACAAATTTGCGAAGAGCTGATGGCTATTTACGACCCAAGTTGCAATGAAGAGAAGTTCGAAAAGACTTGGAAAGATGAGTGGATTGGGGAATACTCAACTCCAGTTACTGATCCCCTGACTACTGACCGGGATCCAAATACTTCGCATTAACAATGGCAATAAAAAGAGCCGCAGTTACCTGCGGCTCTTTTTTAGTTTTGAATTTAGATGTCTACTCCGACACCGTGCATCTGACGGGAACGTCGAACACCCATCGCAGGCTTTGCGCCCTCGCGCTCAGTTCCTGCTGGTTCTGGAACATAAGTTGCGCCAGTGACGATACCTTCGGCCATGCCGTAAAGCAGCGGCAAAGCGCCGGCCACGATTCCACCAGTTTGATTGATCTGGGTAAGCCCGCTGTGAATTACTTCAGCGTCTTTCTTGATTTCCCAAACTAGATCTGCGGCTTCTTCAAGTGTGCCGGCAACTTTTGTAAGTTGTCGCCCCACGATGAATAAGTAGACCGCTAGACCTGCGATCAATGCAGTTACATCAATAACGGACCATAAAGCTAATGTGCTCATGAACGTACCTTTTCTAGTACCCGGCCCAAGAACAAGTGATGTTCTAGACCTTCATTTAATACGGCATCCACGCCAGCAGCGGTT
>CANJRK010000134.1 GCA_947476765.1 Actinomycetota bacterium | reverse complement strand
TTGTTGAGCCATATTGAAAACTGTTTAGTTTATCTATGGTGGCAAATGAGGTGCCTGCATAATTAGCCTCGTAACCCAACGCGCGATCTAGTTCAGTAGCGTGACCAATTGATTCATGAATCGTGAGCCATAAATTCGTCGGGTCAATAACTAAGTCCCAGGCACCCGGGGATACTGAAGGCGACTTTACTTTTTCATCCAGTAGCTCTGGTAACTGGGAGATTTCAGCTTCCCAATCCCATCCGGTACCAGTTAAGTACTCCCAACCTCGACCTGCAGGTGGTGCACAAGTTCGCATATCTTCAAATCCCATGTCGCTGACATGAATGGCGGTAAGCGCTGCTGAGATGCGATCACGTTGTTGCGAAATCTCGTTGCCAGCTAAATCGGCGTAAAAAGTGCGGTCTCTACCCATGGCCACATTACTTTCGATGTGACTTACGATTGATGAATCAGCAAGCTTGGCATTCCAATTTTGTAAAAACGAAATGATTTCATCGTCGCTTTTTGCGAAGGCATCAACTTCAATAGGTAAGGTCCAGGATTGCTTGCCATGTACGGGCTCTGTTGCCAGTATCACTTCATCGATTGCGACCAAGGAACTCAATTTTGCCATGTTGATCGCACGCGTAGCCGTGTCGATCGCACCGCCTTGTGACAGGTCAGTAGATGCTGCAAAGCCCCAAGCACCAGAATGCACAACGCGTACGCTCATGGCCACGCTAGTGTCAGCTCCAATGTTCTCCACTTCGCCATCTCTCAGAGACACACCACGAGAATCATGGGCAGCAATCCGGAATTGAGCAACAGACGCCCCCAATTTGACCGCAGTATCGAGGGCAATGGCAGCCAATTTATCAGGCGGGATTGGCGATGGGATAAGAATCATAAGTATCTAATCTTTCTAGGCTCTCTAACCCTAACCATGAGATAGCCACTTGAGACGATAGCCTTGTCTCATGTCTCGAGTGGTGTTGATTACTGGCGGAAACCGTGGAATTGGTCTGTCAATTGCCAAGCGTTTCCTGACGTTAGGCGACACAGTTGTAGTAACTAGCCGCAGTGGGGATCCCATCTCAGGACTCAACGTCGTGCAGTGCGACGTGACCAGCACCGAGAGTGTTGATGCTGCGTTTAAACAAATCGAAGAAACTTTCGGTCCCGTTGAAGTTGCCATTGCAAATGCCGGTGTAACCAAAGACAAACTGCTAGTTCGAATGGCTGACGAAGACATTGACGACGTACTCAATACCAACCTTTTTGGAGCTATTCGAGTAGCGCGCCGTGCAACTCGATCAATGACGCAAGCGCGATCTGGCAGGATAATTTTTGTTTCAAGCGTCGTTGCTCTTATGGGATCCGCAGGTCAAGTTAACTACGCCGCATCGAAATCTGGTTTAGTCGGTGCTGCCCGCTCGCTAGCCCGTGAAATTGGATCCCGTGGCGTCACTATCAATGTAGTTGCACCTGGATTTATCGACACCGAGATGACGGCAGTGTTAAGTGATGAGCGCAAAGCTCAAATCGTAGGTAACATTCCGTTGGGCAGGTATGGCTCGGCTGCAGAAGTGGCCGACGTAGTTGCCTTCTTGGCTTCAGCTGATGCGCAATACATCACGGGTGCTGTCATTCCCGTCGATGGTGGCTTAGGTATGGGACACTAGAGCGCTATGGGCATTCTTGATGGAAAGAACCTCCTAATCACGGGAGTTTTAACAGATTCGTCAATCGCATTTCACGTTGCGCGCTTGGCGCAAGAGCAGGGTGCAACTGTTGTGCTTTCCTCATTCGGTCGAGCCGCAGGATTAACTAAACGAATTGCAGGCCGGCTGCCCACTGAGGTGCCGATTGTGCAATTGGATATAACCAATGCCGACGACCTTGCGAACTTGGCTGACGAAGTTAAGAAGCACGTGCCTTACCTTGATGGCGTCTTGCACTCGATTGCATTTGCTCCAGAAGCAGCGCTGGGCGGCAATTTTCTAAACACCGAGTGGGATGACGTCAAAGTCGCGCTGGAAATCTCGGCATTTTCTTTCAAGTCTTTAGGAATGGCCACTTTGCCGCTTATGCAAGAACGCGGCGGGCAACTACTTGGCTTGGATTTTGACGCCACAGTCACTTGGCCGTTCTACGACTGGATGGGCGTATCAAAGGCAGCGCTGGAATCTACCTGTCGATATTTAGCTCGAGACTTGGGACCAAAGAATGTGCGCGTGAATTTAATTGCCGCAGGTCCGCTTTACACCACGGCCGCAAAGGGCATACCTGGATTCGATGAGTTTGGTCCAATGTGGCAACGCCGGGCCCCGATTGGTTGGGATACTTCAGATCCAATTCCAACTGCCAAAGCGTGTGTTGCAATGTTCTCGGATTGGTTCCCTGCGACTACCGGAGAAATCATCCACGTTGATGGTGGCGTACATAGCCAAGGCGGACCTTGATCTGTCCGTCTGCACCATTGCAGATGCCTTCGTTAACAGATAGCTCCAGCTTGCAGTAATTGCAAGCAATCTCTCTCAAGGTTTCGTAGAACTTCAATGCGCATTCGATCTTGACTTGGAGATGCCATCGCTTGACTGTCTGCGATCGCACCAGTTGCGACTATGTGAATTCGCGCCGCAAGTTCTAGTGACTCCACGTGCTTTTGATTTAGGCTTGGCGGCAAATGCATTGTTCTGAATTTTTGTAGAGATTCAGAAATCCTGGAATGATCACCAACTAGATCAGATTGCGACAAATAAGTCGCGGCTTCAGAAATTGCGCTGGTCAATTGCGTCTTTGCAAAATTGAAATCCATGTGAACTATGGCATGTGGGGTAGCGATTATTTGCCAGCCCACTTCACGAAGTTGAACGAGTAGGTGATCTCTATCCAAAGCCACAACGCCAGCACTGGTCTCAATCTGAGCAAGTAAGGTTGCTGGAACTCCGGCTGGGTCGCCGGGTATAGGTAAACCAACGCTGACTGGATCGTCTGCGGAAAGTCCTATGTGAGTTACTTGACCCCCATTGAGTTCAGTACCAAAATCTCGATCAACGCCAGATGTCGAGTTAGTCTCGGAGATTATCGTTTCCAGGGCATTTATTGCATCTGTTGTTGTGACCGTGTTTTTACGAGCCGAATTGATCCAAAGTGCGATGATAACCGCTGGTGGCGCCCAAAGTGCGTTTGGCATGGGGCTACCTTACGCGATTCTTTTCGAATCGCAGGCAGTAGATTGGCTACGTGTCTGATATTTTGGATTTGCAGGATGTCACTGTACGCCGTGATGCAAACGAAATTTTAAGTCGCGTTACCTGGCAAGTTTCCACTGGTCAGCGCTGGGTCATCATGGGCTCAAATGGTGCAGGCAAAACTACCCTGATGC
>CANJRK010000133.1 GCA_947476765.1 Actinomycetota bacterium | reverse complement strand
GCTGCCGCACTTGGCATTACTGCATTGGGCGCACTGACATCTTTTGGTAAATCCGTTTCGCAAGGGCAGGACCCCACAAAGGTATTAGGTGCACTGCTACCCGATCCGGTTGATCACATTATTGTGCAGGCAGATTTAACTGCGCTGGCTCCTGGGCGCCTGCCAGCTAACCAACGTCGAACTATGGCAGTGCTTGCTGATGTTGAGTCAACTGGCGCCGCAACCACTTATCGATTTACCGAAAACTCAATTAGACGCGCGCTAGATCAAGGCCAAGCCGCCAACGACATCATTGAATTCTTAGCTGGGTTATCTCGCACGCCACTTCCCCAACCATTGACTTACATGATCGAAGATGTGGCTCGCAAACACGGTGTGCTTCGCGTTGGAGTTGCCTCAATATATCTACGTTGTGACGACGAGCAATTAATTGCCAGCGTGCAAGCTGATCGACGCCTTGCCTCACTTAAGTTCCGACAACTTGCTCCCGGCATTGTGGTCAGTTCTTCACCGGCCGA
Organism: Actinomycetota bacterium; assembly: GCA_947476765.1. Lineage (GTDB taxonomy): Bacteria > Actinomycetota > Actinomycetes > S36-B12 > UBA5976 > UBA5976. Next base: position 2,866 of record CANJRK010000133.1, on the reverse strand, counting down.
CATTGTGTTAGAAAAGTTACGTGACTGTGGTTATGCACCAGTCGCAGAAAGTGCTGAAGGCACAGTACTTATCCATCGCCCAGATACTAAGCGCACTTCAGTTAAGTCTCCGCCTTCTCCCGTTACAGTTACTGGGCCATCGTCTCGATTGGTAGCGGCTGCGGTTAAGGCCTTGCGCGCTGGCGAACGCGTTGACGCTAGTAAGCCTGCAACCACTAATGGTCCGCGCACAACTACCTCCCAAACTTTGACTTTATTAAATGATGCTTTGGCACAAGGTAAAGAAGTTTGGATTGGCTATGCCGACAAAGGTGGCATGACTAGTGAGCGAATTGTTGAACCGCTAACTATTACAGGTGGGTTCTTGACTGCTTTTGATGTACGAACCAATGAAGTTCGCACCTTTACTATTGCGCGCATTACTGGCGCCGAACTTGCCGAGAACGTTGACGAAGAAGGAACTGCCTGATGACTGATGGCCCATTGATTGTGCAAAGCGATAAGACCTTATTGCTGGAAATCGACCATGAATTAAGTAGCGAATGCCGCCATGCGATCGCACCATTTGCTGAACTTGAACGTGCGCCGGAACACATTCACACTTATCGCATCACGCCTCTTGGTTTATGGAATGCTCGCGCTGCGCTACATGATGCCGAATCTGTTGTAGATACTTTGCTTAAGTATTCGCGTTATCCAGTACCGCATGCATTGTTAGTAGATATCGCTGAAACTATGGCCCGTTACGGTCGCCTGCAATTACATATGCACCCGGTTCACGGCTTGATTTTGACTGCTAATGATCGCACTGTGATGGAAGAAATTCTGCATTCGAAGAAAATAAAGCCGCTAGTTGGTAAACGAATTGATGAAGACACGATCGCCGTACATCCAAGCGAGCGCGGAAACATCAAGCAGGCTTTACTCAAACTTGGTTGGCCGGCCGAAGACTTAGCTGGTTACGTAGATGGCGAAGCCCATCCAATTGCATTGGCTGAGGATTCGTTTGAACTTCGTACCTATCAACGCGAAGCTGCTGAAGGATTTTGGCATGGTGGCTCTGGTGTGGTCGTACTGCCTTGCGGTGCTGGAAAAACAATTGTTGGGGCAGCAGCTATGGCACTTGCCGGAGCAACTACTTTGATTCTGGTTACAAATACGGTGTCTGCTCGGCAGTGGAAATCCGAATTGCTCAAGCGCACCACACTTACTGAAGAAGAAATCGGTGAATACTCCGGTGCTCGTAAGGAAATTCGTCCAGTAACAATTGCTACTTATCAAGTGATGACCACGCGTCGTCAAGGGGTTTACGCTCACTTGGAATTATTCGATGCACGCGACTGGGGCTTGATCATTTATGACGAAGTCCATTTACTTCCAGCTCCCGTATTTAGATTTACAGCCGACATTCAAGCGCGTCGTCGCTTAGGGCTCACAGCAACGTTAGTTCGTGAAGATGGCATGGAAGGTGAAGTGTTTTCACTAATCGGACCAAAGCGATACGACGCACCTTGGAAAGATATTGAAGCCCAGGGTTACATTGCCCCAGCTGATTGCGCCGAAGTTCGAGTTACTCTGCCAGATGCGGAGCGCTTGGCCTACGCCATGGCAGAACCGGAAGAACGCTATCGGTTAGCTTCGACAACGTCATACAAAAATAGAGTTGTCGAGCATTTAGTTAACTTGCACCCCGACGATCATATTTTGGTGATTGGCCAGTACTTAGATCAACTAGATGAAATCAGTACTCACTTAGGAGTGCCTACAATTACTGGCGCCACTCCAGTGAAAGAACGTGAACGCCTATTCCAATCCTTCCGAGATGGTGAAACCCGAGTGCTGGTGGTTTCTAAAGTCGCTAACTTCTCGGTGGACTTACCTGAAGCTGGCGTTGCAATTCAAATCAGCGGAACGTTTGGATCTCGCCAAGAAGAAGCCCAGCGACTCGGGCGAGTACTAAGGCCAAAAGGCGACAAGCGGTCGGCGCACTTTTACACAATCGTCACGCGCGACACTGTAGATGCTGACTTTGCGGCCCATCGTCAACGGTTCTTGGCCGAACAGGGTTATGCCTACCGAATTCTGGATGCTGATGACTTGCTGTATGGGACCCCAACACAGGATTAACCCCTGAAATAAATCCTTATTTTCAGGTTGCGCACGGAATGTCCAAATTGTACGATTAGTGCTCACGGGGATGTGAGCAATGAGTAGAAAAATCTTAAGTAGCAAACAGGACTTACCTGACGCGGATTCACCGCGTCCAAATTTGGCAGATTTTCCAAGCCTAGATGCGGTTCTTGCAATTTACGATAAAGCCCTATCGGAATTAGATACTGCAATATCAAGTCAGCGAGAGTTTGCTAGCGATGGCAAGTCATCCGATTCGCATAATAGTAAAAGTGAACGTAACAAGTTAGTTTCCTAAAAAAGAACGACCCCGAGAAATCCCAGGGTCGTTCTTTTTTAGTTCTTGTTGTGCAGTGTTTATTGGAATGGACTTCTTAGAAGTCCCTTGTCTCGCTTGCGCGATCCAAGTCCATTCAGCTCCTATTGGAATGGACTTCTTAGAAGTCCCTTGTCTCGCTTGCGCGATCCAAGTCCATTCAGCTCCTATCGGTATGGATTTCTTTTAGAAATCCATACCTCCCATGTCTCCGCCACCGACCATTGGTGCAGCCTTTTCTGGCTTGTCAGCAATGACAGCCTCGGTGGTTAGGAATAGTGCAGCAATTGAAGCAGCATTCTGAAGCGCAGAGCGAGTTACCTTGGCTGGATCGATGATGCCGGCCTTGATTAGATCTACGTATTCTCCAGTTGCAGCATTCAAGCCAAAGCCTGGTTCTAGGTTACGAACCTTCTCGGC
>CANJRK010000132.1 GCA_947476765.1 Actinomycetota bacterium | reverse complement strand
GATGATCGACTCGTTGCACTAATTGGCCTGGTTGGCACAGCTACCTGTTTTGCAGTTGCGGCTTACTTCAAGGCATCCCAAGTCGCGCATTTCACCTTGATTTTTGCTGGCATCATGATGGCTTCACCTACGGTTGCCATGACAAAAGGCCTGGCTCGCAATTTCGTTCATTTAGGGAACATCGGTTTTGCACTTTCCACCCGCCAGGCCGCAGTTCCAGTTGGTGGTGTGATTGGTGGAATCGTACTAACGGGAATAGCGGTCGCACATGGCTTGAGCGCTGCCCTTTATGCCCTTGCTGGACTAATAATCATCGGGGGACTGTTCGTAATATTTGCACCCGCCGGTTTACCCGAACCCCCTCGGCTAAAAGCGGAAAATTTGCCTCCAGTAAATTGGCGCAGACTTTCACCGATCTTGATTGCAGCTGCATTTTTTTGTCTAACGCAACTAGGAATTGTTGCACTCTTAACTTTGTACTTAAGTAGCAGCAGGGGTTGGACGCCGACTCATGCTGGTCAGCTATATGCACTGATGATGGCATTTGTGATTCCGCTGCGAATTCGATTGGGAGTTATCAGCGATCGTTACCCAACCCAGCGCGTTAAGTTCCAAATCATTATCGCGCTACTAGGGGCAACTTTGCTTTTACTCTGTGCCATTCTCGAGCAGTACGCAATTGTGGTCCCACTACTTTTCTTAGCTGGCATCTCAGCCATGGGATGGAATGGCCTGCTCTTTACAACTGCAGTTGTGTCAGTCCCACCAGAGCGAGTTGGATTTACCCAAGGTGTGCTGCATAGCTTTATTTTTGCCGCAGGTGGCCTTTCTCCGATCATCATGTCTCAGATCGTTGAATCCTTCAGTTGGCAGGCAGCCTGGACCGTTATGGCGATATGCTCAGTTATGGCTGCCTTGTCATTAAAGGCTTTTGACAGGGCAACTGCTCAGGTAAAGGAATCGGCATGAGTAAACAGCGCGTAGATACCGACTTGTTGGATGAAATTCAACGTCGCGTTCTCTGGCTTGCCGTGCGGATGGTCGACTTCGCCAACCGCGAGCGAGAGCTCAAAGATGATGTAAAAGTTGGTGGCCATCAGGCTTCGAGTGCATCGCTCACTTCCATAATGACAGCCCTTTATTTTGATCACCTGGACGGCGCTGATCGTGTCAGCGTGAAGCCACATGCATCCCCGGTATTTCACGCGATTCAATATCTACTCGGCAATTTGGATGACAGTTACTTAAAGCGACTTCGCGAGTTTGGTGGACTGCAGTCTTATCCATCTCGAACTAAAGATCCAGACGCTCCAGATTTTTCTACTGGCTCAGTTGGCCTAGGTGCCGCTGCTCCACTTTTTGCAGCAGCAACTCGTCGCTACGTTGACTCACATTTTGGCGAGAGGCCACATTCCCGATTCATCGCGCTAATTGGTGATGCCGAATTAGATGAAGGCAATGTATGGGAAGCAGTTGCAGATCCAGCAACTACTGAACTGGGCAATGTTATGTGGGTGGTTGACTTCAATCGTCAGTCTCTAGATCGAGTAATCCCAGGTATCCGAATTCAACAATGGCGAGCCCAATTTGAAGCAGCCGGTTGGCACGTAGTTGAAGTTAAATACGGCAAGAAGTTGCAAGCTAAATTTGCGCAAGCCTTTGGCAAAGAACTTGAAGCCTGGATTGATGCCATGGCTAACGAACAGTACCAATCTCTGTTTGGTTTCAGCGGCAAGGAATTGCGGGAGCGATTCCTTGAAGGTGCGCCAGCCGAAGTTGGTCTGTCAGTAAGTGAACTTAATGACGCCGAGCTTTACGAACTAGTGACCGATCTTGGCGGACACAACTTAGATAGCTTGCGCGATGCCTTTGACTCATGTGACGCGGTAACCGATCGCCCGAGTGTGGTTTTTGCCTACACAATTAAGGGCTGGGGCTTACCAATGGCTGGAAACCCACGTAACCACTCGGCATTACTTTCGGGCGATCAAATTGACACCTTCCGCGGCGAACTAGGTCTAACGCCCGGAAATGAATGGTCGGATTTTGAACCCCAAAGTCCCGCAGGAGTTCTAGCTGCTCAACGCCGCCACGATTTACACCGCGGACCAATTCAAAAGGGCGTTGAGTTAAACGTTCCAGCACCTGAAATTGCAACCGGAACAAAACCGCTAAGTACGCAGGAAGCTTTTGGCCGCGTACTCGTTGACTTATCACGCATTGAAGAAATAAATAAATATATGGTTACTACTGCGCCAGATGTGGCTACCTCAACAAACTTAGCTGGGTTCATTAATCGAAATGGAATTTACTCACCAGAAGAACGTCGTGCATGGAACGAAGACCCGATGCTAAAGTGGGCCGAAGGTCCAACGGGCCAACACATTGAGCTAGGCATTAGCGAAATGAACTTGTTCTTGCTGCTTGGCCAGTTGGGACTTTCTTGGGACTTGTCAGATCAGCCGTTGATTCCGATTGGCACGGTTTACGACCCATTCGTATGTCGTGGCTTGGATGCCTTTATTTATGGCACCTACTCGGCAGCTCGATTCATTATTGCGGGAACGCCAAGTGGTGTGACGTTAGCTCCCGAGGGCGGCGCTCATCAATCTACGATCACTGCTTCGATTGGTATGGAGTTGCCAGGCGTAACTTTCATCGAGCCAACTTATGGCACAGCACTTAGCTGGATGTTGGCTGATGCCATAACTCGAGTAGCAGCGGGACCTTCGGAGTTAAAAACTGCTGCGCCATACGACGATGGTGCCTTCTATTTCCGCTTAACCACCAGACCACTTGATCAAGCACCGTTTGAAGCTGCTCGAAAGCGGATCGGTGATGCCGTACTTCGCCGACAAGTTTTAAGTGGCGGATACCGACTATTTGATGCCTTTGAGCAGTTCCCGGAATTACGCGGCGCAGATGAAGGTGACCGAGTTCCGATGGTGCATCTAGTTGCATCCGGTGCAGTCATGCCAGAAGTACTTGCAGCTGCAGCCGAACTTTGCAGCGAAGGCGTGGCCGCACACGTAGTAGATGTAACGAGCGCAGATCGCTGGTATGGCTCGTGGCAACGGACGTTACGACAAGCAGTTCGTACTGCTTCAGCGCCAAGTTTGCCAGGCCCGCTATGGTCAGTCATTGGTGATCGCGCGCCAATCGTTACGATCCAAGACGCATCCAGTCATGCCATGGCATGGTTGGGTTCAGCAATCGGAGTACCTTGCGTTTCACTGGGCGTCGATTCGTTTGGTCAATCTGGAACAGTCAAAGACCTTTACAACATGAATGACTTGTCATCTGGGGCAATTGTTAATGCAGCACTAGCCTCACTTGCACTAGACAATCGATGACCACACCTACCAAGTCTCACACTGGGCTATTCCTCGCTGTCTCAGTG
>CANJRK010000131.1 GCA_947476765.1 Actinomycetota bacterium | reverse complement strand
TCAAGATGCTTGGGTTGAAGACGATACTTTAGAAACTTGGTTGCAAGGTGCTCGCTCAGGTGCGTTAAAATTTCGCGTTAACTTAGCTTGGCTAGCCGAACCCGAAGGTGTGTGGCGAACCAAGCTCGACAGCAACATTGCTCGGCGCGATCGAGTAGCCAAAGAAGCCCCGGAATGGATCACTGGAAATACTGTTAAGTTTTTCGCAGATGGCATTCTTGAAGGCGGCACGGCAGCAGTGCTTGAAGATTACTGTGATTGCCCAAGTAAAGGCATACCGAATTGGCGTCGAGAAGAACTGATCGAAGCTGTGGCCGAAGTCGTCAAGAGTGGGTTTCAAGCTCACATTCATGCAATTGGTGATGCTGGAATTAGAAATGCGCTAGATGCATTCGAGAATGCCCGCAAAGTACACGGGAATCTAATCAACCCCGTTATTGCACACTCGCAGTTAATTGATCCCGCAGATTTGCCTAGGTTTAAAGAACTTGATGTGATCGCAAACTTTGAACCGCTATGGGCACAACTTGCTAACGAACAAGTTGTGCTAACTGTTCCTCGACTTGGTCAGGAGCGAGCGGATCGCCAATATCCAATTGCAACATTGCTACGTAGTGGTACCAAAATTTCTTTTGGTTCAGATTGGCCCGTCACCTCGCCGGTTCCAATGGAAGGTATCGGCGTTGCAATCACACGCCAAACGGACGAAGAATTCCCACCAGAGGGTTGGGTGCCAAGTGAGCGCTTAACTTTGGATGAAGCTTTGACCGCTTACACAATGGGTTCAGCCGTGCAAGCAAACGAATCGCACCTGTGGGGCGACTTATCAATCGGTAAGCGTGCCGACATTGCAGTACTTAACTCTGATATCCATGCGCTTGCTCCAATGCAGGTGCGCCGAGCCAAAGTAGTTGGAACTTGGCTTGGTGGCGTGCGAGTTTTTGGTTAGCCAATCGACAGATTTAGAAATTCTGCACGAGATAGATTGAGCATGTGGAGTTAACCCCATCTGAACTCGATCGCGTTCTCATCTTCAATGTCGCCCAGCTAGCTAAGTCGCGGCTGGATCGCGGGTTAAAACTAAATAAACCTGAAGCTGTCGCCTTGATCTCGCATGCAGTTATTGAGGCAGCTCGCGATGGGAATTCGCATGCCCAGGCCTTGCAAGCAGGTCTATCTGCAATTAGTGACTCAGATTTACTTCCAGGCGTTGGATCAATGCTGTCTGGAATTGCAGTCGAGGCAGTTTTTGATGATGGCCGTCGTTTGGTTGTGGTGGATTTTGTTACTAATGATTTAAATACGCCAGGAAAAGTAACACGGTTAGATCAAGTATTGCCTAACCCAGCAAAAGATTTAACGACTGTAACCGTTGTCAACGAATCTAAAATTCAAATTTCAGTCACAACACATATGCACTTCTTTGAAGTTAATCCTCGTCTTAAATTTGATCGCGAAATTTCTTACGGCAAACATTTGTTTATTCCCGCTGGCGAACATGTTGACTTTCCACCCGGTATTCCCGTTGATGTTGCTCTAGTTCCAATTTCTGGTGATCGCGTAATGATTGGATTTGCTGGCTTAGTTGATGGCCCACTTGATGAGCCAGGTATGAAAGAGCGCGCCATCGAGCGCGCCCGCGAACTTGGTTACTTAGGAACAGCCAAATGAGTCCACTTGAGATTGAGCAGATGCAACAAGATATTGCCGTGCATGGTGCCCGCAAGGGTGACTTTGTTCGGCTAGGTGACACAGCGCTCGTAGTAAGAGTTGAAGCAGACGATCGCGAATTGGGTAATGAAGTCCAGATTGGGTTCGGGAAGAACCTGCGCGATGGAATTGGGATGCGCTCAGTTTCAAGTAGCGAATCCTGCGATGTAGTAATCACTAATGTCTTGATCATTGATGCCTTACTTGGAATTCGGGTTAGCTCGATTGGGATTCGCGCCGGCAGAATTCATGCAATTGGCCGTGCCGGAAATCCCGACACTATGGACAACATTGATGTGGTTGTTGGTAGTGGGTCGGTGATAATCCCAGGTGAAGGCCTAATAGCCACCGCTGGCGGTATCGATACCCATGTTCACGCCATGTCTCCCCGAGTTTGTGACGCAGCTTTAGCTAGTGGCGTTACCACCATAATTGCCCAAGAGTTCGGGCCATTTTGGGGCGTTGGTGTTAGTTCAAAGTGGGCACTTGAGCAAGCCCACAATATGTATGGTGCTTGGCCACTAAATGTCGGCATTCTGGGTCGGGCTGCTGGTTCGACTTCATCCCCATTGCAAGAGGCTCTCGCGGGTGGTGTGTGTGGCTTCAAGATTCACGAAGACACCGGAGCACATCCCCGAACTATAGATACAACTTTAGATTTTGCTGACGAACATGACATCGCAGTTGCACTTCATACTGATGGGCTAAACGAAATGCTAAGTGTTGCCGACACCATTGATGTCATCGCAGGTCGCGCAGTCCATGCCTTCCATGTAGAAGGTTGCGGCGGCGGTCACTCTCCTGACGTATTAACTATGGCGGGTCGAGAAAATATCTTGGCCTCATCTACAAATCCAACGCTTGCCTATGGAATTAATGCCGCTGATGAACATGTTGCAATGATTATTTCAGCGCACGGAATGAATCCTGAACTACCAAGTGATGTGCAAATGGCGCGCAATCGAGTTCGCAATGCCACGATGGCTGCCGAGAATCGATTGCATGACATGGGAGTAATCCCGGTGACTTCCTCAGATGCACTTGGTATGGGACGAGTTGACGACACTTGGCGTAAGACGTTTGCGATGGCCAGTATGTTTGCTGACCGAGCAATTTTGGATGGGTCTGTGGCTGCTTCTGAAGTAATTGTTGAAAACGAAAGAGTTTTGCGCCACGTCGCAAAAATTACGATTAATCCAGCACTGGTGCACGGCCTATCTCATGATGTCGGGGCCATAAAAGTTGGATTGATGGCAGATATTGTGCTTTGGCCTTATTCCTCATTTGCCTCCAAACCAAACATGATTATCAAGAATGGGTTGCCCGCCTGGGGAGTTGTTGGTGATCCCGGTGCAACTGTGGCAAATGCTCAACCGTTAGTAATTGGGCCACAGTTTGGTGCCTTTGGAGTAACTGCCGAAGATTTAGGAGTCCACTTCACAAACAGCAATTCCGAAGTTTCGCTTTCTCGAAGGCGGAGTGTGGTTGTCCGAAATACCCGAACTATCCGAAGTTCAGACATGATCAGACACGGAATTCTTGGCGAAATCGATGTGGATCCTAGTGGACATGTCGTAACGTTCAATGGTCAGCACATAACTAGCGATCCACAAAACGCCGCGACGCTCACCCGAACCTACCTAATTTAGGAATTCATAATGGCGCTCAACATCGTTACTGCTTCCGGATCCGGATCCCAACGTGGCAC
>CANJRK010000130.1 GCA_947476765.1 Actinomycetota bacterium | reverse complement strand
TGAAAATTACGCAAGTTCTAAAGGCTGGCATGTGGTCAGTGCAGCTAAAGGTTTTTGCCCAACAACCACGCGAGCAATGACAGATCCTGACGGAAATGAGTTCGGAAACACTGGTAGTTGTGTTTCCCAAAGGAATAAGCAACTCCAAATGTTGGAGAGGTATCGACCGTCTGCAGTTATCTGGATGTCACGTTACGAGCTTGCTGATGCTGTAAATGCCAACGGTGTCAGCATCTCACCAGCTTCACAAGAATTTTGGCAATACAGTGCCGAATCCTTGAGCGAAACTGTTGACGCCCTTACAGGTAAGAATGCTGAAGTTGTATTCGTTCCTATCGAACCATCTGGGCTGGGAATCCTTGACAGGTGTAAGCCTTCGGATTGTCACTGGTTCTTGCAGCGTTTAATTTCAAGTGAAGGCATCACATACCAAAACAAATGGAATGAAATGCTTCTTAATGAGACAAAATCGAATTCAAAAACCCACTTTTTCTCGATTACAGATTTAGTATGTCGAGACTCGAATGTGCCATGTGATGATTCTCTAAATGGAAAACCAGGTAGACCTGATGGAACTCACTTCACCCCAGAAGGCGCTGGTCAATTTATTCCTGAACTCGTTGATTATGCGATCTCAAAATCTACTAACTAGAAACCCCTAGAGATAACTTCCGACTAAATTAACAGCGCCGCCGTTTCCACCCTTAGCAATAGCATCGCCGATTTCACCTGTGTTGCGGCTACGCACCGAACCACAAATCCAAGCTGATAAGCCACTTGCTTGCAGAGAAGTAATTGCAAGTTGCGCAGCTGATTCTGGCACAAATGCCAACATGCCAATTCCCATGTTGAACGTTTTCTCCGCTTCAGTTTGTTCGATATTGCCGCGCGCTTGCAACCAAGCAAATATTGCTTGCGGTGACCAGGTTGATCGGTCTAGGTCAAGTGCCATGTCCACGGGCATTACCCGCGCCACATTGGCAGCAAGGCCACCGCCAGTGATGTGGGAAATTGAATGTACGGGAACCGCTTTAATCAAGTTCAAAATGTCTTTGGCATAAATCTGTGTTGGTTCCAAAAGTTCTTCACCAAGTGATCGACCAAATTCTGGAACATGATCATGAACATCAAGTCCAGCAACATTAAATGCCACATGGCGAGCTAGCGAGTAACCATTGGAATGCAAACCACTCGAGCCAATTGCAATTGCTACATCCCCGGCGACAACTCGCTCTGGACCGAGTAAGTCAGGTGCATCTACCACACCGGTTCCAGCACCTGCAATGTCGTAGTCATCGACACCAAGTAATCCGGGATGCTCGGCAGTCTCGCCACCAACTAACGCACACCCTGCAATCACACAGCCATTTGCGATGCCAGTAACAATAGCTGCTACTCGTTCTGGGTTAACTTTGCCAACTGCAATGTAATCCGTCATGTAAAGCGGCTGCGCGCCACAAACCACTAAGTCATCAACCACCATCGCAACTAAATCAATACCTACGGTGTCATGAATATCCATTCGTCGTGCCACATCAATCTTTGTGCCAACGCCATCTGTTGAGGTTGCTAGTAGTGGCTTAGCCATTGACTTGAACGCGCTGATATCAAACAAACCTGCAAACCCACCAAAGTCGCCCACAACTTCGCTGCGCGTGGACTGTGCAATTGCACTTCGCATTAAATCAACTGCGCGTTCTCCAGCATGGGTATCAACACCGGCAGCAGCGTAGGAAGACTTTTCGTGATTATCGCTCAAGGTCGGCGAACCACTTCGTCGATCGCTGTCATGCCATCATGGGCAATTCCAAAACCTTCAAGTACATGTTTGCCAAGTTTTCCTTCTTCAGGAAGCTCAACAGGGTAAACCCCATCAAAGCAAGCTCGGCATAACCGATCCTTTGCTACGTTCGTTGACTCCACCAAGGCATCTAGCGAAATGAACGAGAGTGAATCAGCGCCAATTGACTGGCGAATTTCATCGATAGTTAATCCATTAGCAATTAATTCAGCCCGTGTTGCAAAATCAATGCCGTAAAAACATGGCCACTGCACAGGTGGACTCGAGATTCGCACGTGAACTTCCAGGGCGCCGGCTTCGCGCAGCATCTTTACAATTGCCCGCTGAGTATTGCCTCGAACGATCGAATCATCAACGACTACTAATCGCTTACCCTCAATGACTTCTCGCAGTGGATTAAGTTTCAGCCGGATACCAAGTTGGCGAATAGTCTGGCTTGGCTGAATGAAAGTGCGGCCAACATAGGCATTTTTTACAAAACCTTGCGCAAACGGAATTCCACTGGCTTGTGCATATCCAACTGCAGCTGGGGTTCCTGATTCCGGAACTGGGATGACAACATCTGCATCTACTGGAAATTCTTTTGCTAAGCGTCGACCAACTTCGACTCGCACACCGTGCACAGCATTGCCATTAATTGAAGTATCAGGGCGAGCCAAGTACACAAACTCAAATAAACAACCCTTTGGATCTGCTTCGGCAAAGCGCATTGACCGCAGTCCATGTTCATCGATTGCCACAATTTCGCCAGGTTCAATTTCACGGACAAAAGTTGCGCCCACTATATCAAGGGCAGCGGTTTCTGAAGCAATTACCCAACCTCGTTCTAAGCGACCGAGTACTAATGGACGAATGCCTTGCGGATCACGTGCGCCGTACAAAGTTTGATCATCCATGAACACAAGTGAGAACGCGCCGGCAACTTTAGGCAGCTCGAGCATCGCTGCAGCTTCCATTGTCATGTCTGGGTGGGCCGCCAAGAGCGCAGTCAAAATATCAGTATCGGTTGTTGCCAAAGTGCCAAAGTCTGGGTACAACTCACCGGCAGATTCCCGAGCTTCCCGAAGTCGTGAAGTTAATTCGTGAGTGTTTGTCAGGTTGCCGTTGTGGGAAAGGGCCAGGTGGCCAGTTGCAGTTGCACGGAAAGTTGGTTGGGCGTTATCCCAACAACTTGAACCAGTTGTGCTGTAACGAGTGTGACCAATTGCGATGTAACCAATGAGTGATTCCAGGGCTGATTCAGTAAAGACCTGTGATACCAAACCCATGTCTTTAAATACTGTGATGTTGTGGCCATCGCTTACGGCGATACCGGCTGATTCTTGGCCGCGATGCTGCAGGGCGTAAAGACCATAAAACGTAAGTTTGGCAACTTCTTCACCTGGTGCCCATACGCCAAATACACCGCAGGCATCCTGCGGACCTTTTTCACCTGGGAGCAACTCGTGATTGAGTCGACCATCGCCTGCCACAGGATAAGTCTACTGATCGGGGCCTGCGAGAGAATGGGTGCATGACAAACGTGACGCGAGCCGAAGTCGATTTGGCAGTTTTGGCTAGCACTACAGCACCCCAAGACCTTGATGCACTGGCCCTGGCCGTTCGCAAGTCCCTGGAATGGTTTGCACAAGAAAACCCAGGTCGCGCAGTTGAGGTTCGAGTCCCGCCATTCAAGGC
>CANJRK010000129.1 GCA_947476765.1 Actinomycetota bacterium | reverse complement strand
CTAATCACCTGCAAATTAGGAATCGCGCGCAAGGACCAAAGATGCTCAACTGGTTGATGCGTTGGGCCATCTTCGCCAAGCCCAATTGAGTCATGGGTCCAGACATATGTGGCTGGTAAATTCATCAATGCCGATAGGCGAACTGCACCTCGCATGAAGTCACTGAAGACTAAGAAGGTTCCCGCGAATGGGCGCGTTAAGCCACCAAGAGCCATTCCGTTCATGGCACAAGCCATCGCAAATTCTCGAATACCGTAATGAATAATTCGGCCACCAACATTTGCACCAGGCATACTGCTGTCAGCTGGTAAGAACGAACCAGAATGCTCAATCGTCGTTAAGTTACTATCGCCCAAATCCGCTGATCCACCCCAAAATTCAGGTAACACAGTTGCGATCGCATTAATTGTGTCGCCGGAGGCCTTGCGGGTGGCCACTGATGCACCTGGTTCAAACTTTGGAATAACACTGTGCCAATCTTCGGGGAATTCTCGTGCGCTCATACGTCGATACAGTGCAGCATTCTCTGAATTCGCATGTTCCCATTTGGACACAGCTAAGTCCCACTCTTGATGCGCTGCCGTACCACGCTGAGAAACTTTACGAGTATGAGCCAATACTTCAGAGGGCACGTCAAAACTTTGTAGCGGGTCAAGACCCAGAATATCCTTAGTGGCAGCGACCTCAGAATCGCCTAACGCAGACCCGTGAACCTTGCCAGTATTTTGCAAATTTGGAGCAGGCCAGCCAATAATATTGCGAACCCGAATCAAAGTCGGTTTTTCATTTTGCGATGTAGCCTCAGCGATTGCGGCATCTAACTTCTCTACATCTATGCTGCCATCCGCTTTCATGTCAACGTGACTTACATTCCAGCCATACGATTGATAACGCGCCAGCACATCCTCGGAGAATGAAACCGCAGTGTCACCCTCAATACTGATGTGATTGTCGTCGTAAAGCACAACCAAATTAGCAAGTTGCTGATGTCCCGCTAATGATGACGCTTCCGACGTAACGCCTTCCTGTAAGCAACCATCCCCGGCGATCACCCAGATTCGATGATCGAATGGGCTTTGGCCAGCTTTTGCTTTGCCATCTAGCAAATTGCGAACGTAACGAGCATCCATTGCCATACCAACGGCGGTTGCTAACCCAGTTCCTAGCGGCCCGGTTGTGGCTTCAACACCCGCGGTGTGGCCGTATTCGGGATGTCCAGGTGTGCGGCTTTCCCAGGTTCTAAAGGACTTTAAATCCTCTAATTCAAGTCCGTAGCCACTTAAGAAAAGTTGGATGTAGAGCGTAATGCTGCTGTGGCCGTTAGAAAGCACAAACCGGTCGCGGCCCTGCCAAGTGGGATCAACCGGATCATGTTTTAGCCATTTTTGGAAAAGTAGATATGCCATGGGTGCCAGACTCATTGCAGTGCCAGGATGACCATTACCAACCTTTTGCACACTATCCATTGCTAAACCGCGAGCAGCAAGAACTGCGCGATCATCTAACTCAGTCCAAATGAATTTGCTCACAGACCAAGGTTATCTAGTGGGTGTTCGCGAAGCGCAGAAGGCGCAGGTAGGCTCGGGTTGTGTCATCCCACCTGAGAGATAGTGGCCATATCGGTCAAGATTCAACAACGTGGATCACGCCAACCTGGCGGGCTTATCTAGTCCTAACAAAGCCACGCATTATTGAACTATTACTTGTTACAACCATCCCGACTATGTTTTTGGCTGCAGGCGGCTTTCCGAACTGGGCATTAGTTTGCTGGACTCTTATCGGTGGCACGTTGGCCGCAGGGGGAGCAAACGTACTCAATTGCTATCTAGATCGTGACATCGATGCCTTGATGCACCGGACCGAAAATCGACCTTCTGCAACCGGCCAGATTAGCGGCAGAAACACAATCATATTTGGCCTAGTGCTATCGCTTTTGTCAGTGCTGTTTTTAGCAGGCACAGTTAACTACATTTCTGCTGGTCTTGCTGGCTTTGCAATTGCCTTTTACGTTTTTGGATACACCATGTTGCTAAAGCGTCGAACTACCCAAAACATTGTTTGGGGCGGCACTGCCGGATGCATGCCGGTGCTAATTGGTTGGAGTGCCGTTACGGGATCCCTATCTTGGACGCCAGTCGTGCTGTTCTTAATTGTTTTCTTTTGGACTCCGCCACACTATTGGCCGCTTTCCATGAGCTACCGAGATGAATACGCAGCAGCAGGGGTTCCCATGTTGCCGGTAGAAAAATCTTCCGCTCAGGTTGCGGTGCAAATCATTAGATATTCCTGGGTGATGGTTGCAATTTCGTTGGCACTTATTCCCGTAGGCAAAATGAACTGGCTCTACAGCGTCATTGCAATGTTTAGTGGAGCAGTTTTCTTGTATGAGGCTTATGCGCTACAAACGAGAGTTCGCAACGATGAAGTTGACTTATTACCAATGAAGCTTTTCCATTGGTCAATTACTTATCTGTCATTGATTTTTTTGGCCATAGGTATCGACCCATTCGTTGGCTAACTTTTAGTAAAGACCACGGGTATTTCGAGCAAGATACAAGCGCACGGAATAGATCCAAAGTAAACAGGCTCCCAATACGTGCACTGCAACCAAGGCCCAAGGCAAACCCGTGAAGTACTGGGTGTATCCAACGAATCCCTGCGCAAGACAAACCGCCAAAACAATCCACGCTTGACGTGTGACTAATTTCGGTGCCTTAGTGGCACACAGTGCAATTAGTAATCCAATAGTGAGTCCAACGAATAGCAAGACGATGTCTGCGTGTAACCAAGAAATTATGCGAGGATCAAATCCAAGTCGAACTACATCGCTGGAATCTCCGGCGTGTGGACCTGATCCGGTAACTAATGTGCCCATAAAAATAACAAGTAGGGCAAGCCAGATGTGAAATTGCATCGCTATGCCAATTGGGTGAACTACTTGCGGACTGACGGGCGAGTCATCAATTTCCTGAGCCTTTGTCAATAGATTTTGCGCAACCGAAATCAAACCAATGGAGAGCATGAAGTGCGCTGCCACTGTTAAGGGGTGCAAACCAGTGAGAACCGTGATGCCACCAAGAATTGCTTGCGCGAAAATACCTGCAAAGGTTCCAACTGCTAACACGGTTAATGTCTTGCGCTTGGCCATCCCACTGGAAATGCGGTCCCGGTTGTGACTTCGCACAGCTGCAATGGTCGCTAGCGCAACAATCACTAAAACAAAGGTGAGTAAGCGATTCCCGAATTCCACGTATTTGTGCCAGGACTCGGTTTGTGCAGAAGTTGGTGCGATAGAGCCATCAACGCATTCGGGCCAAGTTGGGCAGCCAAGGCCAGAGGACGTAAGTCGAACTACGGCGCCGGTCAAAACGATCCCAGTTTGCGCCAGCAAATTCGCAATCAGAGTTCTGCGTTGCCAGGTCTTAAGGGAGCTAGGGGACACGCTTACAGCCTAGATGTCCAATAACCACGGCGCAGAT
>CANJRK010000128.1 GCA_947476765.1 Actinomycetota bacterium | reverse complement strand
TAGCTTTAACGACTTTGCCATCAGGTAGCGTAATTTTTGAACCGCCGGTTATGTAGCAACCAGCCTCGACTACACAACTATCACCAAGCGAAATTCCAACACCAGCATTTGCACCGACTAAGCAATTTTCTCCAATTGTGATTACCTCTTTGCCGCCACCAGAAAGTGTGCCCATGATGCTTGCGCCACCGCCGATGTCAGAACCATTTCCAACAACTACACCGGCTGAAATCCGGCCCTCAACCATGCTGGCTCCAAGCGTGCCGGCATTGAAGTTCACAAATCCTTCGTGCATAACTGTGGTGCCGGAAGCTAAATGGGCGCCAAGGCGAACGCGGTCTGCATCTGCCACCCGCACGCCACTTGGAACTACATAGTCCAACATGCGAGGGAATTTATCGATCCCGAAAACATTCAAGTAGACGCCTTTAGCGCGCGCATTAATTGCCACCTGAGTCACATTTTCAATGGCAACCGGGCCAAGGGAAGTCCATGCAACATTTGTCAGTAAGCCAAATAAACCATCAAGATTTATCGAGCGCGGGGTGACTAGGCGATGCGAGAGTAAGTGAAGTCTTAAGTAAGCATCTGCTGCAGTTTCGGGAGCTTCGTCAAGATTGCTGGTGGTATGAATTACCTCAACACGCACACCGCGCAATGAGTCAGTGTCAATACCGCGTTCCAGTCCGGTTACCGCGGCTGGCTTAGTTCCCATAACTGGTGCTGGGTACCAAGCGTCCAAGAAAACCTCACCAGAATAGGTGGCTAATCCAGTTGCGGAAGCAATTCGGCTGCTCATGTCGATCCTCACAATAGGGGGCTTAAGTAGTGAAAAAAGCCTTACAGGACTACCGTAGTCGTGTGGACATTGCAGCGTTAAACCCGCACGCCGACATAGTTACGGTAACCACTGATTTGGTCAATATTCCAAGTGTCTCGGGTGATGAAAACGTTATCGCAACCTCGATTTTTGAAGCCTTGAGCCAATGTAGTTGGCTGGAAGTGATTCGCTTCAAAAATTCTGTAATTGCGCGCACAAATCTTGGAAAATCCTCACGAGTGATCGTGGCCGGCCACATCGACACGGTTCCAGTTGCTGATAATGCCAAAGCAGTATTGGTTAGCGAAGGTGAAAAGTTACCCAGCGATGGCTCGTCGGTTACTGAAGATGTTTTGTTTGGTATCGGATCCTGTGACATGAAAGGTGGGGTAGCGGTTGCATTTCGCGCAGCTGCCGCAATCGAGAACCCACAGTTTGATGTCACATACATTTTTTACGAATGTGAAGAAATTGAAAGTTCCCGAAATGGCCTAACTTTGATTGCGGCCGAGCATCCCGAGTGGTTAACGGCTGACATTGCAGTTCTCCTGGAACCTTCAAATGCCAACATTGAAGCAGGATGCCAAGGAACGCTGCGGGCAAATATCTCAACTTCCGGAAAGCGCGCTCACAGTGCTCGATCTTGGTTAGGCGAAAATGCAATACATAATTTGAATGCCATTTTGGAGACTTTGAACTCCTACGAGCCAGCAAAAGTACTCATAGATGGTTTGGAATACCGCGAGGGTTTGAATGCTGTTTCTATCTCAGGTGGGATTGCTGGAAATATAATTCCAGATCAAGCTTTGGTTGAAGTGAATTATCGATATGCACCGAATAAAAGTGGAGCCGAAGCCGAACAACACATTCGCGATACCTTCAAAGACTTCACCGTTGACTTTAGTGACAATGCCCCAGGTGCCATGCCAGGTCTAGATCGCCCAGCTTTGGCAGATTTAGTTTCTCGAGTTAATGGCCAAGTCGCTCCCAAGTTTGGCTGGACCGATGTTGCTAGATTCTCAGCAATGGGAGTTCCGGCAGTTAATTTGGGACCAGGCGATCCTGGCTTGGCTCACTCTCGCAATGAGTTCGTCCCGATTTCTCAATTGCAAAAATGTGAAGAAACTGTTTTTAGCTGGTTGCGCGGGTAATGGAGCACATTGAATTAGAAGTCTTGGTCCAAGCACCAGCACTTAATGTCTGGAAGGCAATCACTAATTGGCAGGCCCAAAGTAGTTGGATGCTAGGGACTAAAGTTTGGCCAGTAAATGGCGATGGCACCGGCGTAGGTGGCCAGATTGAAGCATTCACCGGGATCTGGCGCATCGGCTTCTTGGACACTATGGAAATCACATCTTGGGATCCACCAACTAAATGCGATGTGCTGCACACCGGGCGAGTAGTTCGGGGAACTGGCACCTTTGCCGTGATCGCAACGAGTGATTCAACTTCTAAGTTCATTTGGAGTGAAGACCTGGACTTGCCACTTGGCCTTATTGGAAAGATTGGCTTTACATTTGTTAAGCCTGGATTTATCTATGGCGTACGTAAGTCGTTGGAAAAGTTTGCGGACCTAGTCGAGCAGGGCAAGCTTTAAACGAACATTGAAATTTATGGCGGTTTTTGCTGTAAAAACCTGATTATTTGCAAGGGTTTTCAGGAATTGTCTGGATTTCGTTACGGCCAGTTTTTAAGGGATAATAGAGGAACTAAAGCGAAATTCACGAAACTCATCGGAAGGTGACCAAAATGGCAGCTATGAAGCCACGCACTGGCGACGGCCCAATGGAATGCCCTAAAGAAGGTCGCGGATATGTCCTACGAGTTCCGCTCGAAGGTGGCGGTCGCCTAGTTGTTGAACTTAATGCTCAGGAAGTTAAAGACCTTGGAGCAGTTCTAAAAGACACAGTAAGTTCCATGCCAAAGAAATAGGTAAACCTATTTCTTTGGCATAAATGAGCATTGCCTAATAAATATCGCCCAGCCTTACCCAACCCTGAGCTAGTTTTTAACGGCCACCAAGAGTCCGCCACCAACAGGTAGTAACGAACCAGTAAATTCCTCGCTGCTAGCTAATCCTTCAATTGCGCCGCGCATTGCAACCGTGTCTGGATCGCGTTGAGCAGGGTCGGCAAGTTTGTCATTCCAAAGTGCGCGATCGATTATTAGTAAGCCACCGCTTCGCAACAATTTCAAAGCACGAGTTATGTGGTCACCAAGTTCAAGTGGCTTACCAGCGATTAAAACAATGTCATACGCAGACTCAGTTAACCGATCAAGCACTTCATCCGCGCGGCCATTAATCAAGCGAACTCGATTAGCAGCAATGCCTGCCTGAGAAATTGCATCCTTAGCAATTAACTGGTGTTCAGCTTCAACATCAACGCTGGTTAAGACACCTTCAGGATTCATGCCCTCTAGAAGCCAAAGCGCAGAAACTCCAGCTCCAGTTCCAATCTCAACAACATTTTTCGCATCAATTGCTGCGGCCAAAGTTCGAACGATACTTCCAGCGCCAGGTCCCATGGCCACGCAACCGATTTCGGCCGCTTTGGCTCGGGCATGGGCTCGAACGCCGTCTTCGCCAGCCCAAGTTTCGGCATAGTCAGTAGAAGCTCGGTGGATAGCCAGAATGCGTGGATCAGTTGGTGCCATAAAGCAAGCGTACG
>CANJRK010000127.1 GCA_947476765.1 Actinomycetota bacterium | reverse complement strand
ATTTCACTTCATTGTCCTTATTCACCAGCAACTCATCACTTAATGAGCGAAAACCAATTTGCTCGTATGAAAAAAACTGCATTCTTAATTAATACTGCTCGCGGCCCAATTGTGAACGAGCAAGCACTCGTCGATGCACTAAAAGCTGGCGAGATTGCCGGAGCTGGCCTTGATGTGTTTGAAAATGAGCCGGTCGTAAATCCTGGATTGCTAGAACTTGATAATGCGGTATTGATTCCGCACTTGGGTTCAGCGACGGTTGAAACTCGCGCCGCGATGGCTGACATTGCTGCCACAAATGCGTTGGCAATCCTTGCAGGGTCACAGGCTCCAAACCTTGTCACCAGCTAGGCCATGACAGGAATTCAAGTAGCGCCATTTGGGCCAGATGACTGGGAGCGAGTTCGGGATATTCGCTTAGCTTCATTACAGGCAAACCCAGAAGCATTTGGTGCCAAATTTGAATCAGAATCCATTCGGCCAGAGCGATTCTGGCGAGCGCGGCTAAGCAAATCCGATTTCGTTTTAGCAAGCGACGAATCAGGCGACATCGGAATCATGTTTGTTGACCAAGTTGATGAAGACTTTGCTGCAAGCTGCTGGATGAGAGGTTGCTGGGTACGCCCTGAGGCACGGGGCAAAGGTGTAATGCGGGCTTTGATCGATTACGTAGATTCGCAGGTGGATGTTAAGCCATGGAGCGAACAGGGTTTGGGAGTCTGGGTCGATAACTTGTCGGCGATCAAGGCCTATGAACTAATTGGGTTTGAAAATGTAGGCGGACCACAGCCAAGTACCAGCCAACCGGGGAAGTTCTATCAACGTATGCGCAGAACAGCGCCGGCTAAGGAAAGTTAAGTCCCTCAATTCCAATAGACTTCAAACATGTCCAAGGTCCTTGCCTCACTGCCAGTTGGCGAAAAAGTCGGAATTGCCTTCTCTGGTGGCCTAGATACTTCCGTGGCTGTGGCTTGGATGCGCAGCAAAGGCGCAATTCCTTGCACCTACACCGCTGACTTGGGCCAGTATGACGAGCCAGACATCGACTCGGTACCAGCGCGCGCCGGTGATTATGGCGCCGAAATCTCACGCCTTGTCGATTGCAAAGAAGCTTTAGTTAACGAAGGATTAGCCGCGATTGCATGTGGCGCTTTTCATATTCGCTCCGGCGGAAAGCAATACTTCAACACCACGCCACTTGGTCGAGCAGTAACTGGAACGCTGCTGGTGCGTGCAATGCTCAAAGACAATGTCGACATCTGGGGAGATGGATCAACTTACAAGGGTAATGATATTGAACGCTTTTATCGTTATGGCTTGCTAGCAAATCCAAACTTACGAATTTATAAGCCATGGCTTGATGCAGACTTTGTTAAAGAACTTGGTGGCCGTAAAGAAATGTCCGAATGGTTGGTTGCTAACAACTTGCCCTACCGCGACAGCACCGAGAAGGCTTATTCAACAGATGCAAATATTCTTGGCGCTACCCATGAAGCCAAGACTCTAGAAAACCTTGATGCGTCATTGGAAATTGTTGAACCAATCATGGGGGTTCGTTTCTGGGACGAGTCAGTAAAGATTGCTTCCGAAGATGTCACGATTACTTACAGCCAAGGAATTCCTGTTGCTATAAACGGTAAAGAATTCTCCAACGTTGTGGAATTAATGAAAGAAGCTAATTCAATTGGTGGACGCCATGGTCTAGGTATGACTGACCAAATTGAAAACCGAATTATTGAAGCCAAGAGTCGTGGAATTTATGAAGCACCAGGCATGGCACTTTTCTTCATCGCTTACGAACGCTTGCTAAGCGCGATTCATAACGAAGATACGATCGCTAACTACCATGCGGAAGGCCGTCGACTAGGTCGATTGCTGTATGAAGGTCGTTGGTTTGATCCACAAGCACTTATGCTTCGGGAATCCTTGCAGCGATGGGTTGCTTCAGCCGTAACTGGGGAAGTAACTATTCGCCTGCGTCGCGGCGATGATTACTCAATCATCAATACTTGCGGTCCGGCCCTTAGCTACCACCCAGAAAAGCTTTCAATGGAACGCACTGAGAATGCTGCCTTTGGTCCGACCGATCGGATTGGTCAACTCACGATGCGAAATCTTGACATCGCAGATACTCGCGCAAAACTTGAGCTTTACCAAGCTCAAGGGCAGATAGATTCAAGCACATTTGGATTAGTTGGCGACATGAAATCTGGGCAATCAAATGCCATCACATCGGCTAGTTCAAATGATGATTCAGATGCCGGACTTAATCGAGCAGCTTTTGATGCAGGTACTGACTAAGTGCCACTAAAGCTTGAAAAGTATGCGCCAGCTCTTTTTGTATTCCTATGGAGCACCGGCTTTGTTGGCGCAAAGTACATAGTCCCTTACGCTGATCCATTTACCTTCCTAACAATTAGGTATGTGATTGCAGCTACCATCTTGATTGCAATCGCCGCAATCCTTAAGCAGCCTTTAAGACTTACTCGCGACCAAGTAAAAGCTTCAATAGCCGTTGGGTTACTGCTACACGTGATTTACATCGGGGGAGTTTTCTACGCAGTAAGCCTCGGTGTATCAGCTGGAATTAGCGCAGTGATTGTCAGTATTCAGCCGGTTTTAGTTTCAATCCTTGCGGTCCCACTGCTAGGCGAACGTATTCGGTGGACGCAGGTAATTGGACTATTTTTAGGCGTCGCAGGTATCGCACTGCTGTTACTTCCCAAGGTTTTCCAAGGCGACTATTCCTCTTCCATCTCTGAAGTTGGAATCATAATTTGCGTCATTGCGTTGCTTGGAACGAGCGCTGGCTACTTAGTACAAAAGAAATTCGGCAGCGACATTCCATTCTTAACAGGAACTGGCATGCAGTATGCCGTTAGCGCCTCTGCGTTTGCTGTGTTGTCAGCGCTGACTGAGGACCAAAGAATTGAGTGGTCGCCAGCATTTTTCTTTGGCCTAGCTTGGATCGTATTCATGCTTTCGATTGGTTCCATCGTTTTGTTGTATGGCATGTTGCGTGCGGGTAGTGCTAGCAAAGTATCTAGTTTGTATTACTTGGTGCCACCAGTTGCTGCAATCCAGGCCTATTTCCTATTTGACGAAGTCATTCCACCAGTTGGAATTTTAGGAATGGCACTTGCTGGTTTAGGTGTTGTGCTGGTCATGCGACAAGGTGTAGAAAAAACGCCAGCCTAATCAAGGTCTTGGCTGAGTAAAACCCAGCTATCTTCGAGCTTTTCTTTTTCCGCAATCAGTGGCTGCAATTCATCATTTAACGTGGCAACTTTTTCAAAGTTCGTGGCATGTTCTTCCATTCCTGCCAAAATATCTCTAATTTGCACATCAAGTTTTGCGATCGAGCGCTCAATTCGCTGCTGATCTTTTTGTAAGTCGCGCTTTTGCGCGGCAGATAACTCTGGCTTAGAACTTTGAATTTCTTGAGTGAATGCTGTTGGTTCATCTGGTTGTGCTTTACGTAGCTTCAAATACTCCT
>CANJRK010000126.1 GCA_947476765.1 Actinomycetota bacterium | reverse complement strand
CTTGATGACGATGAAGATGAGGACGAACAATAATGCGCGCAGTTGTAGCGAAAAGCGGAAACAATGACAATGTTTTTGAAGGCTTTGCAGTTGACGAACATCCAGATCCGGTAATTCCTGAAGGTTGGGTCCGTGTTGCAGTTAAAGCTGCCGCGCTAAATCATCACGATGTTTGGACGTTAAGAGGCGTGGCCACCGCTTCAGAAAACCTACCCATTGTGCTTGGTTCAGATGCATCTGGTTTGCTTGATGACGGTCGTGAAGTAATTGTGCACGCAGTTATTGGTGATCCTTCCAAGGGCGATGAAACTCTAGATCCAAAGCGCTCACTTCTAAGTGAAGTGCACGATGGCACACAGGCTGAATATGTAACTGTTCCGGCATACAACGTAATTGATAAACCAGAGTTCCTAACTTTTGAAGAAGCTGCTTGCCTACCTACAGCTTGGCTAACTGCTTACCGAATGCTTTTCACTAAGTCTGGGTTACAAAAAGGTGACACCGTTTTGATCCAAGGAGCTGGCGGTGGCGTTGCAACTGCGCTCATTCAGTTAGCAAGTGCAGCTGGCTTCACCACATGGGTCACATCGCGAGATGAGGCAAAGCGCGAATATGCCAAGTCCTTAGGCGCCAGTGAAGTTTTCGAGTCGGGTGCGCGACTACCGGGCAAAGTTGATGCCGTAATGGAAAGTGTTGGCGAAGCAACCTGGTCACACTCCATGCGGAGTCTGCGTCCCGGTGGTCGTATCGTAATTTGTGGCGCAACTAGTGGCGCTAATCCGCCTGCAGATCTCAATCGCCTCTTTTTCTTACAGCTTGAGGTTGTCGGTTCCACTATGGGTACTCGGGCTGAGTTTGAAGCACTCGTAAAGTTCCTCGGAGAAACTGGAGTTCGACCACACATCCAGCAGGTTTTTGCACTTGCAGATGCTAAGTCGGCCTACGAACTTATGGTCAATGGCGACGTGCAAGGAAAATTGATTTTAACCCCATAGCAATCGGGTCCGTTAGAGATTTTTCGGCAAATCCCTGAGATCCTGGGCGCACCTGCTTACTGTTGGAATATGAGTAATTTAACAATCCCAGGTTTGCGTCGCTTCAATTTAATTGCCGGTGTAGTTCATCTGCTTCAAATGGCAGCCGTAATCGCGTTGTCCACTGACTTTAGCCTTCCGGTGACAGCAACCTATATGGCCGGCCCACCTGGATCAGTTTTTGCAGACTCAGTTGTAGTTTTTGAAACTCCACTTGCTCTTGCAGTCGCACTATTTTTGGGTCTGTCTGCCCTCGCACATTTCATTGTCGCTAGTCCACAATTCTTTGGTCGATACGGCAAAGGTTTGGAAGAAAAGCGAAACTATTTCCGCTGGGTTGAATATGCAATTAGCTCATCCGTGATGATTGTGTTGATTGCGCAAATTACGGGCATCGCTGACATTACTTCCTTGATTGCAATTTTTGGCGTTAACGCATCCATGATTTTGTTTGGTTGGTTACAGGAGAAGTATGAACAGCCTGGTAATGGTGGATGGGTACCGTTTATTTTTGGGTGCATTACCGGAGCAGTTCCTTGGTTAGCTGTAGCGATCTATGTAATTGCACCAGGTAATCCATCAGATGCCAGCGCGCCTGGCTTTGTTTACGGAATCATCGCCACAATTTTTATCTTGTTTAATTCATTTGCCTGGGTGCAGTACAAGCAATACAAGGCTGTCGGAAAGTGGAGTAACTATTTACATGGCGAACGAATTTACATTGTCTTAAGTCTGGTTGCTAAATCGCTGTTAGCTTGGCAAATTTTTGCCAATACGCTTATCCCTTAATTCGACCTGGCTTTGGCCAAAGTCGAACACTTGCGGTGCCTAGAATCGCGTCAAAAGCGATCAGTCCATAGCTGCGGGAATCAGTGCTAACTAATTCGTTGTCTCCAACTACGAATAAGCCTTGCGAATCAATACGAGATACTCGCTTAATTTCGATGCTTTCATCGCGCTTGAAAATTACAACATCGCCAAGAACTATTGGCCCGTCATACTTAACTAACAGCCGTTCCCCAGGCGCCAAAGTCGGAACCATGCTTAAGCCCGAAACTATTGCCATTCCGTATCGCATATTCCTATTGTTTCAGCCCAGGTCTGCGGACTCCAGTTGCCACAGGTAACCTAATCAGTAGTGGTTAATCCGCTGAAACTCCGGAGGAAAAATGAAGCTTTTTGCATCAACTATCACCGTTAACGCGCACTGCGATTTGCCATGTGGCGTTTACGATCCAGCTCAGGCTCGAATTGAAGCACTTTCAGTTAAAGCGTGCATGGAAAAGTACCATGCATCAACTGATGCCGACTTCAAGGCCCGCGCGGTAGCAATCAAAGAAGACCGTTCCCACATGGTTAAAGAACACCTATGGGTGCTGTGGACTGATTACTTCAAGGCGCCACACTTTGAAAAGTACCCAAACCTAAATGACCTATTCAACGAAGCGACAAAGCTTGCTGGCGCTGGTGGCACTAAGGGTACAAACGACGTTGCTGTTGCCGATCAACTGATCGCAAAGATCGACGAAATCGCAGCAATCTTCGCTGACTCAAAGAAGTAGTCTTCCAACTATGAGTTTGGTGCGGGAAGCAACTCCAGAAGATGTTGCGCAACTCCACCAAATGATTAATGAGCTAGCCGAATACGAAGAAGCTCCAGAAGAAGTTATCGCGACCGAACAGAACCTGATGAAGGCTCTGTTCGGTCGCGAACTACTTTCACGGGAGTTTGATCAACATGACAGTATCTCCGGGGCAGGAACTGCCGATACGCCTTCTGGCCATCCCGCGCTTTACGCCTTAGTGGTTGAAGATCCAGAAAATCCAGATGACATTGCTGGCATGGCGATATGGTTTCTGAACTACAGCACTTGGGATGGCAAACACGGTATCTATCTCGAAGACTTATATGTTCGACCAAAATTCCGCGGCCAAGGATTGGGTAAAGCTTTACTTAAGCGCCTGGCGCAAATATGCCTAGAGAATAACTACTCAAGATTTCAATGGTGGGTTCTGGATTGGAATGAGTCGGCTATTGAGGTTTACCGTGCCATGGGAGCTAAAGCAATGGACGAATGGACGGTTTATAGAGTATCCGGCCAAGAACTAACCGAACTAGGCAGCGATTAGTCTCGCTTTAGTTCAAATCTGACCCCGTAATGCATTAGCGTCTAATTGTGAACACCATTGACTTAGCAGTTCCTGCCGACCCAATTTATGTCGGTCTAATACGAAGTGCCGCAGCGCACATTGCCGCGCATGCTGATTTGACGCTAGATGCAATTGACGATTTGCGTCTGGCTGTCGATGAGGCTTTTGCGGTCCTGATTGCACACAATCCAGAATCTGGATCAGTCAGCGTACGGTTCCACATCCATGCAGACCATCTTGTTGTTGAGATGACTGGTCCAAGCGGTGGACCTGAGCCGGATCGAAATTCATTTGCTTGGACAGTTCTTACAGCACTTGT
>CANJRK010000125.1 GCA_947476765.1 Actinomycetota bacterium | reverse complement strand
CTCGCGCTTTTGTGGATCAGACAAAACTTCATATGCCGCTGTGACATCTTTGAATTTTTCGCCAGCCTCTGCGCCAGGATTAACATCCGGGTGGAGTTCACGAGCTAGCTTTCGGTAGGCCCGCTTAATTTCCTCAGGTGTGGCGTCGCTACTTACGCCTAATATTTTGTAGTAATCAGCCATGATTATTGATCCTGCAGAATCTGGCCAACGTAGCGAGCAACTGCGCGAACTGCGCCCATAGAACCGGCATAGTCCATTCGAGTTGGCCCAAGAATTCCCATTGTTGCAAGTGCTTGGTCACCCGAGCCATAACCAACTGTCACCAAGGATGCACGCTGTAATTCTTCAACTGGGTTTTCGTGTCCAATTCGAACTGTTAACGAATCAGTTGCTGCTGCCTCACCAAACAATCGAAGTAACACAACATGTTCTTCGAGAGCCTCGAGAACTGGACCGACGGTTGTTGTAAAGTCCTCGCCAACTCGAGCCAAGTTAGATGTTCCACCTACAACCACTCGATCTTCGTGCTGCGAGACAACGGCATCTAAAATTGTGGCAACTACGGTATTAACTGCTGGCTTGAATTCAGGGGAAAAATGATCCGCTAGTCCACTTAAGCGATCAGGCACGTCAGTAAAGAGTTGGCCATCAAGTGCGACATTTAATCGAGTCCGCAAGTCATGTAAAAATTCATCTGAAACTTTGCTCATCATGTCGACACTGCGCTGTTCAATTCTGCCCGTGTCAGCAATCATGATAAGAAGCAATTTTGTTCCCCCAGAACCAACCAGTTCAATGTGTCGCACTGAGCTTCTACCAAGTGAGGGGTACTGCACTAATGCAACTTGCTTGGTTAGTTGGGATAGTAACCGCACCGTACGATTCATTACATCGTCTAAGTCCACAGCTTGATCAAGAAAAGTTTGAATTGCCTTGCGCTCTGGCTGAGACATTGGCTTGATGGAATTTAGCTTGTCTACAAACAAGCGGTAACCCTTATCCGTTGGGATGCGACCGGCACTGGTGTGTGGTGCGCTGATATAGCCCTCATCTTCCAGGGCTGACATATCATTTCGAATAGTGGCTGAGGAAACACCCAATGAGTGTCGGTCGGCTAGTGCCTTTGAACCAACTGGTTCATGAGTTTGGACATAGTCATCCACAATGGCACGTAAAACCGCTAATTTACGGTCTTCCATCGCTTCTCCTAGCACTCACAAGTATCGAGTGCCAGTCTAACCTCGGTTAGGCCCACAGGCGCGCGACTAAGCCATCGGCCAATAATCTCCCTTGAAACGTAAGGACTGCAGTTCCCTGGGCAAATTTCACTGGCTCAAGTAAACCCTGCGAAACCGCAAGCTCGGCTTGTTCGAGTCCTGGTTCGGATAGCGAAGTCAGCGGCAGGCCTTCGCGCAACCGTAACCTCAACATAATCTCTTCATGTTGCACTTCTTCCGCAGTCAACGTTTCGCTATCGGCAACAGCCGAAATTCCGTCATCAATTCGCCCTGCCCAAGCTGCAGGATGTTTCAAATTCCAAGAGCGCACACCATTTGTATGAGCATGAGCGCCTGGACCTATCCCAAGCCAATCCTGATTACGCCAATAGGCAATGTTGTGGCGACACTCGCCATTTGATTTAGCCCAGTTGCTCACTTCATACCAAGTCATGCCCAGCTGAGTTAACTGCTCTTCGACAATTCCATAGCGATGCGCTGCTACATCATCACTTGGCGATGCAACTTCCCCACGGGCAACGCGAGCAGCTAAGCGCGTGCCTGGCTCCACAATTAAGGAATAAGCACTTACGTGATCAACGTCTGCTTGGGAAACTTCGGCAAGGGTGGCACTTAAGTCTTCGTCCGTTTCACCAGGTGTGCCATAAATCAAATCCACGCTGACATGTTCAAAGCCAACTGCGCGCGCATCGCGAATTGCTTCCCAAGTTCGCCCTGGTGTGTGAGTGCGTTCCAGCAATTGCAGCACTTTGCTGGAACTACTTTGATGTCCAAATGAAATGCGCGTGAACCCGCCTGCTACTAGCGTTTCTAAATCCTGCTTAGTTACCGAGTCTGGATTTGCCTCAGTAGTAACTTCGGCGTCCTTAGCTAGACCGTAAGTTTGTTTCAAAGAATTCAAAATTCGCACCAGATTGTCTGCAGCAATCATTGTGGGTGTCCCGCCGCCAAAAAATACTGTGCTGATTTCTCGGTTATCGTCATGATTTTGACGTAACCAATTAACTTCGGCGATCACTCGATCCGGATATGTTTGCGCAGTTATCGAAGTGCCATCACGCTGAAGTTCGGCAGCGGTATAGGTATTGAAATCACAATATCCACATCTAGATGCGCAGAATGGAATGTGGACGTATGCGCTTAAGGTTCGCATTCGCTATTTGATGAACCCAGCAACTCGTTGCTGCATTTCAGCGGGAAGATCTGGACAAGCCACTACCCGGGCCAAACGATCTGGATCGCGATCCCCGGCGACCAGCTTGTAAACATCACTTACGGTTACACCGTGTTCTGGTGTGGCTTCAATCGTGATCTCATCGCCAGCGGTAATCTCTCCGGCTCCAAGAACCGAAAAGTAAGTTCCTGGCATACCTTCATCCATAAATCGTTTAACCCACTTATCAATGTTCATCCAACGACTAAAAGTTCCGCATGGAATTCGTGGTCCAGTTACCTGAAGTAATGTCGTTCCAATTCGCCAAGTCTGACCAATTACGGCATTAGTCACATCAATGCCGACGGTTGTTAAGTTTTCGCCAAACTTTCCAGCGCTAAGAGGCATTCCTAATTCGGCTTCCCACCATTCATAGTCTTCGCGAGCGTAGGCATAGACAGCCTGTTCGGGCATTCCATGGTTTGGAATATCCGATCTTTGATCTCCAGCAATCCCAGCGCTCGTTACTCCGCGCGTATCGATTACTGCGCGCTTATCGATTGCAGTTACGCCAACTCCGCCGCCAACATCCGGAATGATTGCGTTAACTACATTTAGGGAAACTAAAGTTGCTTTCATTACTTCGCCTTTGCCTTAGCGCCACTATCGTCTGTTGAAAGTGCAGCAATGAATGCTTCTTGGGGAACTTCTACTCGCCCAACCATCTTCATTCGCTTCTTACCTTCCTTTTGCTTTTCCAAAAGTTTACGTTTACGGGAAATGTCACCGCCATAACATTTGGCCAAAACATCTTTACGGATAGCTCGAATCGTCTCTCGAGCAATAATGCGGGCACCAATTGCAGCTTGAATAGGTACCTCGAACTGTTGCCTTGGAATTAAATCCTTTAACTTAGCAGCCATCGCTACGCCATAGTTATAGGCCTTATCGCGGTGCACAATCGCACTGAAGGCGTCAACGGGATCACCATGAAGCAAAATGTCGACTTTCACTAAATCAGCTGCCTGCTCGCCTGTTGGTTCGTAATCGAGCGAGGCGTAACCGCGGGTTTTGGACTTCAATTGGTCAAAGAAGTCAAACACAATTTCCGCTAATGGCAAGGTGTAG
>CANJRK010000124.1 GCA_947476765.1 Actinomycetota bacterium | reverse complement strand
TGGTTTCTAGAAATTAATCGCGAACTTCAACAATTACTTCAACTTCTACCGGGGTATTGGCTGGCAAAGCTGCTACGCCAACTGCGGATCTTGCATGCTTTCCAGCATCGCCAAAAGCTTGAATGAATACATCACTCGCACCATTAATTACGACTGGTTGCTTTGTGAAGTCTGGCGTGCTTGCTACGAAGCCAACAACTTTTACGACGCGCACAACTTTGTCTAAATCGCCAATTAATGACTTGATCGCTGCAATTGCGTTTACTGCACACTGTGCTGCGCATTTAGCTGCCGTTTCTTCGTCAACATCTTTTCCAAGCAATCCGGTTGCCATTAGTACACCGTCAACGAAAGGAAGTTGGCCTGATGTGTAAACCAAGTTTCCAGTGCGTGAAGCTGGGACATAAGACGCTACTGGTGGAACAACTTCTGGAACTGTAATTCCCATTGCGGACAAACGATCTTCTACGGCGCTCATTTTTTTCCTTAGTCTTTTGGTCGCTTGAAATAAGCAACAAGATTTTCTGAATTCATACCTGGAACGATTGCAACAAGTTCCCAGCCGTCTAGTCCAAAATTATCCAAAATAGCTTTGGTGTTATGAACCAGAATTGGTGCAGTCAAGTATTCCCATTTAGTCATGACTTGAGCATACGACAGTTATGGACTATCCAAAAACTTCGGGATTAAGCGCCCCGGACAAAGGCCACTGGATCAAGGCGGTCGTAATCTTGGCGAGCGTTCATTAGTAGTTCACGCCAAGAAGTTACATTCGAACGGCGGCGAAGCAATGCACGACGCTCACGTTCAGTCATGCCACCCCAAACACCAAATTCAATTTCATTATCAAGTGCATCAGCTAAACACTCGGTACGAACTGAGCAACCAGCGCAAATAACTTTTACGCGATTTTGCGCGGCACCTTGAACGAACAATAAATCTGGATCAGTGTCGCGGCAGGCTGCGCTGCGGCTCCATTCAGCATTCCACATTGACGATTTGTATCCCCTCATACTTGGATTAACGTCTATCGGTTTTTCTCTTGTGCGAAATGCTAGAGCAAGTGCCGATGGCTTAACTATTGGGGTAGGTGGTATCCCGTGTCAATACCTAGAGTCAGTTTTTTCCCTAGAAAATCAAGTGTTATCAAACAGAAATATCCGGGTTACTACTTGCCTATTTAGCCAGTTACCATTGGATAACTATGGGAAATAACGCGGGGGGAACTAACTTAGACCGTTTTGGCCTGTTGACCAGAATGGCTACTTTTATTGCCCTGGCGGGCATGGTTTCGGCATTAATAGTGCTTCCGGTCATTGGTGGAGTTGGGTTAGCCACTCGAAATAGCGCAAATGCCTTTAGTGATCTTCCTAGCGATTTAACTCAGGTGCCGCTGCCGCAACAAAACACAATGGTCGATTCTGATGGCAACATCATTGCGGTTCTTTTTGCGCAGAATCGAATTGAAGTGCCACTTGAAGAAATTTCTCCAATCATGCAGCAGGCAATTATTGCTATCGAAGATCAAAGGTTCCTAAGTCACGCTGGAGTTGATTTCCGCGGAACTTTGCGTGCAACAATTTCAACCGGCGCTGGTGGTCAAGTCCAGGGTGGGTCAACTATTACTCAGCAGTACGTAAAACAAATTTTGTTTACGGCTGCTACCACTAAAGAGGAACAGGATGCAGCGACCGCGCGATCAATTAATCGCAAGCTTCGCGAGGCTCGATATGCAATCGCGTTAGAGAACAAACTGTCTAAGAAGCAGATCCTCGAAGGTTACTTAAACATTGCATATTTTGGAGCGGGTTCTTACGGGGTTGAAATTGCATCCCGCAGGTATTTCTCAAAGCATGCAAATGAGTTGACTTTAAGTCAGGCGGCAACCTTAGCTGGCCTTGTTCAAAATCCTTCTCGGTATGACCCAACGCAATATCCGGAACGCGCAACTGCGCGTCGCGATTTAGTACTGCAAGCCATGGTTAATACCGGATACATCACCCAAGCAGCTGCGGACGAAGCGAAAGCTGTTCCTGTTACGACGGATTTGGATCCTGCCGAACTTCCAAATGGTTGCACCACATCGTTTGCACCATTTTTCTGTGACTATGTTTTGACCGTCTTAAAAAACGATCCAGTTTTTGGCGAAACCACTGAAGATCGTGCCCGCTTGCTCGACATAGGTGGTTTAACAATTAAAACTACGCTTGATCGAAAGGCTCAAGTTTCATCACAGACCGCAGTCGATGCAAAAATTCCATATAACGATCCAAGTGGTAAGGCCACTTCAATCACTATGGTTCGGCCCGGTACCGGCGAAATTACTGCGATGGCTCAAAATCGAAAATGGGGTCGAAGCGGCGTTGGTTACACCACGGTAAATTACGGTGCGCCTGTTTCTGCAAATGGCACCGTTGGTTTCCAAGCTGGATCTACATTTAAAGCCTTTACAATTGCGGCGGCGTTCAAACAAGGTTGGGATCCATTTAAGGTCATCAATGCACCCGCAAAAAAGAAGTTTGAAAATTTCGTTGAATGTGGCACCGGAAAAAAGTTTGCGCCATATGACGTAAAGAACTCGACTGCATCTGGTGCCTTTGACATGCTCAGCGGCGCAGCATATTCGGTGAACACATATTTCGTTGGTCTTGAAGAACAAATTGGACTATGTGATCCGGCAGAAATTGCTAAAGCAGCGGGAGTCCAACAGGGTAACGGTCAAGATTTTGAAAAGTATCCTTGTTTTACTCTCGGTTGTTTCGACGTAACCACACTTGACATGGCCGAAGGTATGGCAACTTTTGCTGCGCATGGAATTCACTGCAGCCCGATTGCTATTTCTGAAATTACCGATCGTTACGGAAAAAATTTGGACGTGCCATCAGCTGGCTGCAAGCGCACTATTGATTTGCAAGTTGCTGACAGCACAGCCGCAGTTTTAGCTGGGGTCATCGATGGTCCCGTCAAGGGACGCACGGGGCAGGCAATGGACTTGGGCCGAGCTGCTGCTGGTAAAACCGGAACTACAGATAGTTCAGCTGCAGTTTGGTTTGTCGGATTCACCCCAGATATGGCCGCCGCAGTTTGGGTAGGCGATCCTCGTGGCGGACAAAAATATCCCATGAAGGGTGTGACCATTAATGGTCGTTATTACTCGCAAGTTTTCGGTTCTACCATGCCAGGACCTATTTGGCGTGATTCTTTAATTGGTGCACTTGAAGGAACTCCTAAAACTCCATGGGATTTGAATACCTTAAGTGGCGTTAAACCTGGTGGATTCGGGAACAAAATTACTGCAACAAAAAGCGTGTGTGCGGGTCTAGAAGGTAAGGAACTAGTCGCATGCAACACGAAATCAGCGAATAAGAAATTTGCAGCTGAATTAGCAAGCGGTGCGATGATCATCGACCCATTGACTGGAAAAGCAATTCCAAACCCTAATCCACCAGTCGTAAAACCTAAGCCATCCGCTACGCCATCTGGTTCACCGACCGAAACTCCTCCTACAACCCCATAGCCCAAATCTGACAAGGTAAAAAATG
>CANJRK010000123.1 GCA_947476765.1 Actinomycetota bacterium | reverse complement strand
TCAGGTGCTATGCCGGAGTAGCCAGTGTCACTGCGCTTAACCATGTCGATTAATACATCGCGAATGGGTTTAGCGATCGGATAGTCCATCTCAGCAACCGGTAGTGGCAATACATCTTCTGGAAATGTGCGCCATTTCGCGCTTCGCCGGTTACGTAACTCGCTTAAAGAATCTGCAGAAACTCTGACCATACAGTCAGGCTAGCAATGCCTAAGGCTTGATGATGGTGATACCCGGTACTGGATTAGATCCCAATTGCACAAGCGCATCAGGCACCTGTTCTAAGGTAATCATTCGCTCAACTAATGTGTCGGGACGAAGTTTTCCTGAAGCTATTTCATTTAACATTTGCGGATAATGCGCCGCTGACATTCCGTGACTTCCCAGGATGGTAAGTTCGCGACCAATCACGGTGTGCATTGGAATTGTGGCCTGATCTTTAACTTCAGCAGGTGGCAAGAGGCCAACTTGAACATGTCGACCCAATCGACGCAGCGACTCAACGGCAAGTTTGCTAGTTGCGATACTTCCCAACGCATCCACTGTTAAGTCAGCACCAGCAGGTGCATACTTCTTTATTTCTTTTACTACGTCATCATGAATGGAATCCAAAACGTAATCCGCACCAGCAAGTCGTGCTCGATCTCGCGCTGGATTTGAAGTGTCAATCCCAACAACTGTCGCACCGCGAGATTTTGCAATCATGATTGCAGCAAGCCCAACACCGCCACAGCCAAAGATTGCAACAGTTTCCCCAGCTTGAACTTTTCCAACGTGCACAACTGCGCGATACGAAGTTGCAAACCTACAACCGAGTGCAGCAGCAGTTTCGAAAGTCATCGATTCAGGAAGCGCAACCACATTGAAATCGGCATGTGGGATGCGAACATACTCGGCAAATGAACCTGGCCCATTGAAACCTGGTTGCCATTGATATAAACAAACCTGTGCGTTTCCCGCTTTGCAGTCGACGCATTCACCACAACCACAAACAAATGGCACAGTTACGCGATCGCCAACTTGCCAATTCTTTACCTCTGTGCCCACTTCGGAAATGATGCCGGCGAACTCATGGCCTGGTACATGTGGTAGCTCCGTGATATCCGAATCATGCCCTTGCCACCCATGCCAGTCACTGCGACAAAGTCCCGTGGCTTCAACCTTTACAACCACACCATGCGGCCTTGCCAGGGGTATATCGCGCTGCGCTATATATAAGGTGTCGCCAAAGGTATCGAATTGAATCACACGCATGGAATAAGGCTATTCCATTAGGTGTTTACCCTTACTTGGCGCTCAATTTGAGCTAGAGCTTGCTGGTTCTCATCGCTAAATCTAAATATTGCTTGCTTGAGATTAAAACTTAGGTAAAGCTTTGGGGCTAGCTATTCATTCTGAATTCACAAGTGCGTAAATAATTTTTAGTTAGAAATTCAATTCTGGATTTGTTGGTTTTGTCCAGTTTGCACGCTCCGCGAACACTAATTGCGAATGTATTCTGAATTTATGAGATTTGTGTCGAAGTTAATGTCCGCGTTCTTGCTTATTGCCTTTTTAGGCACTCCATCACCAGCAAACGCTGACTCTTTAAATGACACATCAAGGCATGAGGCAGCGATTGCCTATTGGACTCCGCAAAATCTTGCTTCCGCACGAACACTTGATTACGAGTTTGCCCCAGGTAGCAAACAAGGAACTCGGATAGAGAAAAGCCACGGACTGCAAGGGACTAGAACAAGTAACCCGGTTGCTCTTGCGTCTATCAATAATGCAACTGGCATCTCTTGGACAGATAACGGGTTAATTCAAGCTGTTACTGGAAAAGTATTTTTCAGCATCGGGACATCGCGCTATGTGTGCTCTGGCACAGTTGTGACGGATAACGTAGCGGATCGCTCGATTGTGTTGACTGCTGGTCATTGTATTTTCGACAATGCATCAGGCGCATTTGTAACGAATTGGGTCTTTATTCCTGATTATGATTTTGCTCCTACTACTAATTGTGCGAGTACCCGATTTGGTTGCTGGTCTGCAATTGCATTAGTTGGCCACTCTGGATTTACCTCTCAGAGAAGTTTCACAAGTGCAGCAACTAATTACGATTGGGGATTTGCCGTAATCGGCACCGGTGGATTGTCAGGAAGTGCTCAACTCGATGCAACCGTGGGATCCGTACCACTTGGTATCGCCGGATTTACCTCAGCTGGAAACCAGTCTTATGCATTTGGTTATCCGCAGGCAGCGCCCTATAACGGTAACGACTTTACTTATTGCTCTGGCTCGATAATTCAAGATGCGAATTTTGGCAACACCACCTGGGGTCTTTCCACATGTGCCATGACTGGCGGATCATCGGGTGGCCCTTGGGTAAGTGGGTTCGTTGGAGCAGATTCCCCAGGCGCATTGTCTTCCTTGAATTCATACGGCTATACAGGTCGGATCGGAATGTATGGACCTAAATTTAATTCAAATACGTCCGACACATTTAATACCGCGCTTACGGCGATCACAAATACTTCGGTTGTGGCTCCAGCACTTTTGGCGCAGGCACCGCTTACAATATCTAACTCAGTCTTAACTGGTACTGCAGGCACAGCGATTGCATTAAGTGCCTCAGGTGGATCGGGCACCTTCGCCCCAACATTCTCGGTATCGGGTACGAATTGTTCAATCCTTAACTCAAACCTAAACGCAACGAGAGCTGCTACCTGTGTCGTTACAGCTACAAATCCAGCAAATGGAAACTACAGTTCAGTTACATCGGCTTCAAAAACTTTTACCTTTTCACTAGCCCAGCAGGCTGCATTAACAATTACAAATGCAGTTCGAACAAATCGCATCAACACCAACGTGACAATTGTGACTTCAGGTGGCTCGGGGAACGGTGCGTTAACTTTCCGCGTGACCGGAACCAGGTGTTCAATTTCGCGCAATGTATTAACTGCTTCAAGGGCCACTTCATGCACAGTTACCGCCACAAAGGCGGCAAATGGTATTTATGCCTCAACGTCATCGAATTCAGTAGTTTTTCAATTTAACTAATTTGATTTCGGGTACTAATTAACAACAGCCCTTTACTATTCCTTTAATTTTTAAAAAAAACAAAAAATGTCTAGTTTAGATAGTTATTTCGGAATTATCTATTGGGTGAACATTCGATTTATATCGTCCTGCGAAGGCATTTGCAAGCTGGGAAAAAAATTTCTGATCTAAACGCCTAACATTTTGCCTTGTGAATAAACAACTTTTAGCCAACCCTATCTCCGGAATCACAGCGGTAAATGAACGAATGGTTTAACGCGGCAACACTTGCGCACACACAAAAAAATGTCCATTAATTCCGAATTAAGAATTTTGTTGTTAAAAAATTTGTTGTCTGAAAATTTTCGCCCTTGAGTCAAACAAACTATTTACCTATTGTTAATTCGAGTTGCATGGAGTTCTATGTCACGTCGTGTTCAGCAAGGGGAAATGAAGATGAGCAAAATGAAAATGTCCACCGTAGTTGTCGTTGGATTAGCGCTAGTAGCTGGCCAATTAGGTTTCGCGAGCGC
>CANJRK010000122.1 GCA_947476765.1 Actinomycetota bacterium | reverse complement strand
CCGAGTCGCTGCACGGTTGCAGCCGCAGTAATCCCGAGATCAGTAGATTGTTCGGCAGGGATGTTTGAGTGGGGAATCCAAATTCCCCGCATTCCAATAGATTGCGCGCCATGAATGTCGTCAAATATGCGATCACCTACAAAAGCTGCGTCAGTTGCCTCAACATCCAAGTTGTAAAGAACGTCAGCAAATACTGTGCGATGCGGTTTCCCGGATGGGGTTTCGCTGGTGAATAGTAAGTAATCAAAAAGATGCAAAATTCCATCGCGCTCAAGTACGGCTTCGTGATGGCGACGTGGCCACATAGTGTTCGAAAGTACTGCTGTTTTGATGCCAGAACCTCTTAACGTCTCAAGAAGTGGCAAGGCATCGGGATCAGTAAAGGTATGCGGATCCCAGCCAGATAAATAGTTGGCCAAGGCTTGATGATGAAGTGGACTTGATGTATCTACACCAACTTCGTGAAATAGCTCTTCAAGTGCGCCAGTTCCAATTTCGCCATTAGTTTCAAATTGTCTAGTCCAGCGAGACTGTTCCCCATGATCTAATTTCGCTGCAAGTTCAACCGCATTGACAGGATCGTAAATACTCGCATATCCAAGCCACAGTTCAGTTAGATCAACATTGTGCCATGGCGTTAGCGTGCCACCCCAGTCAAAAATAACGGCCTTAATCGCCATTAATTTACTTCTTGACTTCTGCCACTACGCTGGCAACAAAGTCAGCAACTGGAATTAATTTCTGTTCACCAGATTTACGATCTCGCAATTCAATTACACCGTCAGCAAGGCCTTTACCCACAACGGCAATGGTTGGTACGCCGAGTAGTTCTGAGTCATTGAATTTAACGCCCGGAGATACTCCTCTGCGGTCGTCGTAGAGAACTCGCACACCTTGGCGTTCCAGTTCTTCGCTAAATTTCAGGGCAACATCAAATGGCTCATCTTCCCTACCGGTTGCAATTATGTGAATGTCAGCAGGAGCAACTTCGCGCGGCCAGATTAAACCCTTCTCGTCATGTGATTGCTCTGCAATGGTTGCCACCGCTCGAGAAACGCCAATTCCATAAGAACCCATAGTTACCGTAATAAGTTCGCCATTTTCATCGAGCACTTTCAAATCAAGTGCTTCAGCATACTTTCGACCTAATTGGAAGATGTGGCCGATTTCAATACCGCGCGCAATGATCATTTCACTGCCACAGTTTGAACAACCATCACCTTGGCGAACTTCTGCCGCTTCGATCACACCATCCCAGGTAAAGTCGCGACCAGCTACCAAGTCGTACACGTGATTGCCTCGAGAGTTGGCGCCCGTGATCCAACGGGTACCTTGAACTACGCGTGGATCAACTAAGTATCTGATGCCCGATTTTGAATTTAGTCCAAGAACCTGCGGTCCGATGTACCCCTTAACTAGAGCAGGGTATTTCTTAAAATCTTCTTCTTCAAAGGTTTCAATTGCGATTGGATGTAAGGTCGCTTCAACGCGTTTTAAATCAACTTCCCGATCACCTGGTAACCCAATAATCAAAGGGGTGCGCGTACCATCCAAGGCAACTTGCATTACAACAACATTTTTTAAAGTATCGGCTGCTTCCCAATCTCGATCTGAACGTCGCAATTCCGCACGCGCATTAGATACTTCAACTAAAGATGCAATTGTTGGCGTATCGGGCGTGTCTTCAATGTGCGCAGCCGGAACATTTGTCGCATCTAATTCGTCTGGAACTTTTGTAATGATGGCTTCAACGTTTGCCGCTAAGCCACATTTTGGACATTTGACATAGGTGTCCTCTCCGCTATCGCAGGTCGCCAGAAACTCTTCGCTCTTTGATCCGCCCATTGCACCTGACATCGCTGAAACGATCTCGTAATTGAGTCCGAGCCGATCAAAAGTTTTTATATAGGAGTCGCGATGCCGCTGATATGAAACATCTAAACCTGCATCGTCTATGTCGAAGGAATATGAATCCTTCATGACAAATTCGCGGGCGCGCAAAATACCAGCTCGAGGCCTGGCTTCATCGCGATACTTAATCTGAATGTGATAAATGCAAAGCGGTAAATCTTTATATGACGAATACTCGCCCTTCACCATTAAGGTAAACATTTCTTCATGGGTTGGACCGAGTAAGTAGTCGGCTTTTTTACGATCCTGCAATCTAAACAAATTGTCGCCGTATTCTTCCCAGCGACCAGTCTTTTCATATGGCTCGCGAGGTAACAGTGCTGGGAAGTGAACTTCCTGGAATCCAGCACTATCCATTTCTTCGCGCACAATGCGTTCGATATTTCGATACACCAAATAACCAAGTGGTAGCCATGACCAAATTCCAGGACCAATTCTGCGCACATATCCGCCGCGAACTAGAAGTCGATGACTGGGCACCTCAGCATCCGCTGGATCCTCGCGTAAAGTCCGCAAGAACAGGGTTGACATGCGCAGCACTTTGACTCCTAAAGGTAGTTAATTCACTGCCCTAATCGTACTGATTATCTGGGTTCAGTTGTTGCTGCCACTATTGCGAGGATCGCTAAAACAGGACTGTGGCAAAGGTATCGACTTGTTCAAACCCAACATTTTTATATGTTGCCAAGGCGGGCAGATTAAATTCATTGACATAAAGTGAGGCCACTGGGGCAATGTCTGCCAATACTAGTTTTACAACAGCTGCCATGCCGGGAACAGATAAACCTTTGCCGCGATGTTCTGGCTTAACCCAGACTCCTTGAATTTGCGCCACTCCGGCACCCACTGTGCCAACCTCAGCTTTGAAAACTAATTCATTTCCCAGATACCTAACATACGAACGTCGACTCGAAACTAGTTCGGTAATTCGGTTTCGATATGCAGTCCCAGCACCACCTAGAGTCGGGCTAATGCCGACTTCCTCAGTGAACATTGCAACACAGGCTGGTACTAAATCATCTAAGTCGGCAGCTGTGGAATATCGAACCTGATCATCAAATTCGATTTTAGGAGGTTGCCGCATTGTTAGTACCGGTTGATTGTCACGTATCTCTCGAGGCTTTTCCCAGTGCGCCGAAAGTCGTGACCATAAATCTAAGACTTCGCCAGCTGGTCCGACTATCGAAGAGCTACGTCGCCCCGTGCGGGCTAGTACTTCGACAAACTCTTGCCTTGCAATTAGCGAAGTATTAACGGGGACAATATTGGCGCCAGTCATCAGTACCGATTTAAGATTGCCATCGTCAAAGTACCCAAGTAGATCTGGATAACTTGGCCGAAACAAACTGCGACCACCTTGATCAATGCGCGCGGCTAAAAAACAATGGCGCACCGGATCTTGCTCAACTATTTGGTTTACCTGCGAGATTGTTTGCGCGTCTATAGCGCGAATTTCATGTGCCATCTCAGGTCACAGAAACAATAGGTGCGCCTTCGGCTTCCATGGATTCGGCAAGTTTCATAGCTTCTTCGATCAAAGTTTCGACAATCTGGGCTTCTGGCACGGTTTTAATAACGACACCTTTAACAAAGATTTGACCCTTGCCATTTCCACTTGCTACGCCCAGGTCAGCTTCGCGCGCTTCACCAGGTCCGTTTACAACACATCCCATAACTGCAACTCGTAATG
>CANJRK010000121.1 GCA_947476765.1 Actinomycetota bacterium | reverse complement strand
TTGGGGTGGACTAGGCAGATAGGTCGGCAAAAAAATCATTTGTGAAATGTTCGATTACTTCTTGACTGCTGCTTCAATTGCTGCGGTCAATTTAGCTGGATCGAATAACACGTCACCGGTGATTTCTTGACCGTTTAGAATTCCAGTAGGCGTTGAACTTACTCCCTCAGAATCAAAGGCTGCATATGAGTTCGAAACCCAACCAGCGTACTTTTCACTGGATAAGCAATCGTTAAATGCAGTAAGCGCATCTCCTGTAATACCTGAAGATTCAGCGATAGCGGATAAGTCATCGTTTGAGTAGCCGCCGCCTTCAGTGGCAGGTTGGGCCGCAAATACTCCGGCATGGAAACTTTCAGCAGAGTTAGCATCCACTGCGCACCCAAAAGCCATCGTGGCGCGCTGGGAAGAGTTTGGATTTCCAGCTGCAGTGTTCTGGGCTACCAGCTTCTTATCTAGGAAAATCGTTGGTCGGTATTCAACGCGAACTTTTCCAGCATCAATAAGTTTCTTTAGGGCAGCTCCCGATGCAGATTCAAAGTCTCCGCATGCTGGACACTGGAAATCTTCCCAAAGTTGCAACATTGGAACTTTATCTGCATCAACTGCAGCCCAGGCTGGGCCAACCTTCACGCCGTAAGTATCACTTGTCACGCCAGTGGGTAGTGCGCTATCTGTTGGTGTCGAAGAATCCTGTTTAGAAAGTAGTGGGATAGCTATCAATGCACTCATAACGATGACAACAACAATTCCACCAATGATGCGGATTTTGCGTTGGCGCTTTTGCTCAATGGCAGCGGCTTCTTGACGAGCGGCTGCGGCTGCGGCTTTTGCGGCTTTTGCGCTTAAGTTTTCTTGGGACACCAAAAACTCCAGATACTTTGAGAACTACTACTAATTACCTTAATTATGTCGCACTTTTCACCGGTTCAAAACTTTATAAACGGGTCTTAAATTAGCGAGTTAAACCTTTACTTAAAGCCTGGGCAAGAGCTTTGGCGGCAGCAGGGCCACCCTGCTCGATTGCAGTTACAAATGCGCTACCCACAATTACGCCATCGGCATATTGCGCAATTTCTTTAGCTTGTTCCGGAGTTGATACCCCAAGGCCAACGGCAACGGGTAAATCCGTGTGCCGCCTTACTTTCGCTACTAAGCCCTCAATGGCATCAGAAAGTGATGTCCGAGCCCCAGTTACTCCCATGACAGCCCCAGCATAAACAAATCCGGTCGTTACATTAGCAACCTTGGAAATCCGTTCATCCGAGCTTGAAAGTGCAACTAGAAAAACTCGCTCTACATCTTTTTCTGTTGTCGCAGCGATCCACTCTTGAGCTTCTTCTGGAGTTAAGTCAGGTGTAATTACCCCTGAGCCACCGGCTGCCGAGAAATCGGTTGCAAACTCGGTTAATCCATAACGCTCGATTGGATTCCAATAGGACATAACCAAAGTTGGCACGCCAAGCTCAGCCACGCGTTTCACAGTATTAATAACTGTTGCAGATTTGGTACCGCCAGCTAATGAAATGTTTACTGCTGCTTGGATCGTTGGTCCATCCATTACTGGATCGCTATAAGGAAAACCAATTTCAACAATATCTACGCCACCTTCAACCATGGCGGCAATGCATTCAACTGCACCATCTTCAGTTGGATAACCCGCCGGCAAATAAGCAATTAAAGCTGCGCGGTTATCCGCTTTGGCGCGAGCGAAAACTTCATGTAACAAACTCATAGATTCATACCAAACCACTTGGCGGCAGTTTCTACATCTTTGTCGCCTCGTCCCGAGAGGTTTACCAAAATTATTGCGCCAGGTCCAAGCTCTTTACCAATTTCTATCGCACCAGCCAAGGCATGAGCGGTTTCGATTGCTGGAATTATTCCTTCAGTTTCGCAAAGTAACTTAAATGCCTGCATTGCCTCGGTATCCGTAACGGACCGATACTCGGCCCGACCGATGTCAGCTAAGTAAGCATGCTCTGGCCCAACGCTTGGGTAATCTAGCCCAGCACTTATGGAATGGCTCTCAATAGTTTGACCATCATCATCTTGCATTATGTAAGAGCGGGCACCGTGCAATACTCCAACTGCCCCACCAACAATGGTCGAAGCATGTCGCCCAGTTTCGACGCCATCTCCACCAGCCTCCAGGCCGAGTAATCGAACTTCACTATCTGGAATGAAGGCGGTAAATAATCCGATCGCATTGGACCCGCCGCCGACGCACGCGGCAACTACATCTGGCAATCGACCGAAGCGGTCAAGCATTTGTTCCCGCGCTTCATCTCCAATAACTCGATGGAAGTCGCGCACCATTTCCGGAAATGGCGCTGGCCCAGCAACTGTTCCCAACATGTAATGCGTATTTTCGACATTGGCTACCCAGTCGCGCATGGCTTCATTAATTGCATCCTTTAAAGTTCGGCTGCCATTGGTTACTGGGACAACAGTGGCACCTAGCAATTTCATGCGCGCCACATTTAATGCTTGGCGCTTTGTATCCTCTTCGCCCATGTAGACGACACATTCCAAACCAAGCAAAGCAGCAACGGTGGCAGTTGCCACACCATGCTGGCCAGCACCAGTTTCTGCAATCACTCGAGTCTTGCCCATCCGCTGAGTTAATAGGCCTTGACCCAAAACGTTATTAATTTTGTGCGAACCAGTGTGATTCAAGTCTTCACGCTTTAACAAGATCGTGGCGCCACCGGCGTGCTCGGAAAATCGTTTGGCTTCGGTAATTGGACTTGGACGACCGGTGTAATTCACTTGCAAGTCACGAAGTTGCTTCACGAAGTTTGGATCAACCATTGCCTTGCGAAATGCCTCATCAAGTTCATCGAGGGCAGCCATTAGGGCTTCTGGCACAAAGCGACCGCCAAATTTGCCGAAATGCCCACGCAAATCTGGAACTGAAACCACTTCATTGGGTGTCATTAAGAACCACGATTCGTAAGAAATTTTTCGCGAGCCTGCTCGCCTGCCTGAGTCCATTCTGCGACAGTTTGGGCAGGAGTACCACCTGTGACCAGGGCCTCACCCAC
Source organism: Actinomycetota bacterium (assembly GCA_947476765.1). GTDB lineage: Bacteria > Actinomycetota > Actinomycetes > S36-B12 > UBA5976 > UBA5976. The sequence continues at coordinate 562 of CANJRK010000121.1, read as the reverse complement.
CAATACGGCTTGCGCCCCTGATGAGACAAGGTCAATCACTTCATTTGTACTAGATATTCCTGACTCAGCAATGCCCACAATGCCGGAAGGAATTTGTGGCAATAAGTTGTGGCACGTTGCTAAATCAACTTCTAGCGTCTTTAAGTTGCGAGCATTTACCCCAATTAAGGAGGGTTGAATTCGCAGGGCACGAGCTAACTCTGACTCATCGTGAATTTCAACGAGAACGGACATGCCAAGTTCTACCGCCAATGAGTTGAAGGAATCGAGTTGCAAATCACTTAGTCCAGCAACGATTAGCAAAATTATATCTGCGCCATGGGCGCGAGCTTCCCAGATTTGATATTCATCGACCATAAAGTCTTTGCGCAAAATTGGTACAGATACTTTGCGACGAACGGCATCAAGGTCGGCCAGACTGCCGTTGAATCTGCGTTCCTCAGTAAGCACGCTGATAACTTGAGCGCCGCCCGATTGATATGAAAAAGCCAGTTCAGCCGGATCTGTGATGTCGGAAAGGTGTCCCTTACTTGGACTAGCACGCTTAACTTCTGCAATCACG
>CANJRK010000120.1 GCA_947476765.1 Actinomycetota bacterium | reverse complement strand
GCCGCTAGCCTGGCCAACTCTGGAAATGACATGCTGTTTGTTACTCCAGGAGCGGATTTACGTTACCTAACGGGTTACGACGCATTGCCGTTGGAACGCCTTACTTGTCTAGCCATCCGAAATGATGGCAAGTCTTGGATGATTGTTCCCACCCTGGAAAAGCCTTCGGCACTAGCTCATGGCGTACCAGAGATCGGGATTGATTTGCTTGATTGGCAAGAAACGCAAAACCCGTACCAGATCTTGATGGCAAGTGTAGGTAAGTCGAGCTCGGCATTAGTCAACAATTTGATGTGGGTTGAAAAAGCATTCGGTATCAGGTCAGCACTTGGAAAAGAAGTAGCACTGGCGGGATCCTTGCTTTCTGATATACGAGAAGTTAAATCCGTACAAGAAGTTGCTTTCCTACATGACGCCGGCGCGGCGATTGATGAAGTGCATTCAAACATGCACAAGTGGCTACGTCCTGGACGAACTGAGCGCGAAGTAGGTCGTGACATAGCGGAAGCAATTTTGGCGAGTGGTCATTCGAGGGTTGATTTCGTGATAGTCGCTAGTGGTCCAAATGGCGCTAGTCCGCATCATGAGCTTTCCGATCGCGTGATTGAAGCCGGAGACCCAGTTGTGGTCGACATCGGCGGAACTATGCCAAGTGGCTACTGCAGTGACTGTACGCGGATGTATGTTTGCGGACTACCACCTGCAGAGTACTTAGAGCACTACCAAGTCTTGCTTACTGCACAGCAAGTAGCTCGAGATCATGCCCGACCTGGTGTTAGCTGTGAATCGGTTGATGCTGCGGCGCGCGATGTTTTGATTACTGGTGGATTAGGTGAGCAATTCATCCATCGCACCGGACATGGCATTGGCATGGAAACTCACGAAGAGCCATACATCGTTTCTGGAAATACTCGCAAGCTAGTTCCTGGCCATGCCTTCTCAATTGAGCCAGGTTTTTACTTTGCCGGTAAATACGGCGCTCGCATCGAAGACATAGTCACATGTACCGAGACGGGAATTAGTAGCACTAATAACACGACTCGGGAACTAGTGATTCTCTAGGAATTCATAGTGAAGTTACTCGTTGCGGGTTTAGCCGGCGCGTTAACGGCCTGGGCTTTTACGCCGACACATTGGTGGGCCGCAATCATTGGCCTAGCGGTGTTATTGCAACAGCTCTCTGGCCAACTGTTGCGGCAACGTCTTAAGAGCTCATTCGTTTTCTCATTAGCGCTATTTCTTTGCCATATCCATTGGGTAAGTGTCCTTGGAGTTGATGCCTGGATCGCATTGGCAATCTTGTGTGGGCTGCCGTGGCTGTTATTAGCTCTGATTCCAGTTGATACTTCGAATGGCTGGTTCTACTTAGCTCCAGCTGCTGGGGTAGTGGTACTTGAGGCAGTAAGGGCATCAGTTCCCTGGGGTGGATTTCCTTGGGGTCTGGTTGCCTACAGCCAACTCGATGGTCCGTTAGTCTCGCTGGCCACTCTTGGTGGTCAAGGGCTGGTCAGTGGGGTAGTGGTTCTTTATGCTGCTGCTTTGGTCAAGTTCGTAAAACACCGTAGCTTTACATCGCTTCTGATTGTTGCCATATGTGTACTTGCAGCTCGAAGTGTGGATACCTTGCATTCCGATCAGACCGTTACGTTATCTGCAGTGCAAGGAAATGTGCCACGAGTCGGAAATGATGCTGCAACGCAGCGAACTGCAGTTTTGAATAATCACATCATCGCAACCAAGAAGTTAATTATCGACATTGAAACTGGCAAGACTGCCACTCCAGATCTAATTGTTTGGCCCGAAAGTGGCACTGACATCGATCCACTGCAGCCAGGCCTGGCACAAACTGAAATTACCAAGTTGGTGGATAGCACTGACATCCCGATATTGATTGGCGCAACTACTTTTTCTGGTGACGATGACTCGACTGCAGTCGGTCCGCGCAATGCTGGCATTCTGTGGACGGCAGAGTCTGGACCAGGGCAGTTGTACGTGAAGCGACACCTAGTGCCATTCGGTGAATACTTACCACTGCGTGATTTCTTATCACGGTTCATTAAGCGCTTTGAACAAATACCTAATGATTTTGTTCCTGGGAACGCGGTAGGTGTGTTCAAGATTGCAAATAGGCAAATCGGAGACGTGATTTGTTTTGAGGTTGCCTACGCCAATCATATTTATGAAACAGTTGCGGCCGGCGCGGAAGTAATGGTTGTGCAAACCAATAACGCAACATACGGCAATACGTCGCAACCCGAACAGCAATTTGCGATCACTAGATTTCGCGCCATTGAAAACCAACGCGCTTTCTTGGTTGCAAGTACTTCAGGCATTTCCGGTTTGATTGATAACGACGGCGAAGTTTTGTATAAAACTGGACAATTCGAAACCGCTACCGTAACTGGCGAAGTTGAATTAATTTCTGATCAAACATTTGCTAGCAAGTATCCGCACTGGATGTTGATATTCAGTGCTCTCGTTTTGTTAATGAGTTACCGAAGCACACGTGGCCAAAACTCTTAAACTTTTCGTTTAGGCTTAACTAATGGCAACGCGTGAGATTGGGAAAACTCTAGTCATCATTCCCACCTACAACGAGCGCGAAAGCCTGCCGATTATCGTCGCAGCTGTCCGCACAGCCGAGCCCAACACCGATATCTTGATTGCTGATGACAACTCGCCAGATGGCACTGGGGAAGTGGCCGAAAGCCTGCGAAATAACGACTCTGCAATCCATGTGATGCATCGCGAATCTAAAGCAGGCTTAGGTGCGGCTTACCTAGCTGCCTTTGATTGGGCGAGTCAACACGGCTATGAAATTGTCGTAGAGATGGATGCTGATGGCTCACACCGGCCAGCTGACTTAACCAAGATCCTGGATGCCATGACTGACAACGATGTAGTTTTGGGATCGCGCTGGATCACTGGTGGCAGCGTCGTGAACTGGGCTAAGAGCCGCGAAATACTCTCGCGTGGGGGAAATCTTTACACCCGACTTTGGTTAGGCATTCCTCTACACGATGCCACCGGCGGCTTTCGGGCTTATCGAATGAGTGCCATCAATGCTATGCAAATCAAAAATGTCCAAAGCCAGGGGTACTGTTTCCAAGTTGACATGGCTTGGCGTGCAGTTATGGCAGGGCTGAGAGTTGCAGAAGTTCCAATCACATTTATAGAGCGTGAACTAGGCGAGTCCAAAATGGATGGGGCGATAGTTAAAGAGGCACTTTGGTTGGTCACTCAATGGGGAGTTAAGAAGCGTCTCTCAGACCTGAAGCGAATTCTTCATATCTCTTAATTACATATTGGTTGCGTTTGCTTCGACGGTACTTTTCTCTATCTGATAGTTGCGTTTACTTCGACAGTACGAAAAGCTCATTCTCTCAAAAGAGTTGCTTCGCAAATTTTTCGATCATGACTTTTCTACCTGTCGATATCAGCAGTAATTCACATGAATTCATAAACTTTTTAACAAAAGAGAAATACGAATTTTTGAACACCATAAACAGTGGAACAAAAAGTCCCCAGAAAACTCCGAGGCGAAAAATTTGCGAAGCAACTCTTTTGAGCAGCGGATTGTTTTCTGGAGGACTTTGCAGTGGCTACTGATCT
>CANJRK010000119.1 GCA_947476765.1 Actinomycetota bacterium | reverse complement strand
GGATCAGAGCTCGCTTGCAAGCAATTTGGCTTTTATTGTCGTTGGTGGACCACTATTGGCTGGAATCACAATATGGCTTCGGAAATCCATCGCGCTTAATCCATCAGATGGCGCAGGCTTTATCCCTACTTTCTTTGCAACATTACTTTCCGTAATTTCTCTTTTAGTTTTTTTGACCTCAAGCATCTCAGCTCTGCAAGGCACCTTTGATAACAAACCGATTCTCGGTTCATCTCTTGCCCGTGCAGTAATTTGGGGTCTGGCACTAGTTATCGTGCTAAGGATTTCGAATTCAGTAATACCAAAAAATGACTTTCGAATTCAGTATTTTGTAGGCTCGCTGATTACTGCGATTGCGGCGTTGGTTGGACTAATCAAAGTAATCAGCAACCTTATTGCAGCTGTGCTATCGCAATCCAATTTGCTGGGCGGGCAACAATCCACCATTGTCTCAACTGAAAACAATGCCCTTGATGGATTCGTGATATTGGTAATGTCAGGTGCTCTTTGGTTTTACTACTGGGTTAAAAATGCGAACACTAAATGCAATGACACTATGTGGCTATCGTACGTATTGGTTGCAGGCGTTGGTGGCTCACTAGTTCTGGCGGTTACCTCAGTAACCGTAACGATCTATCAGGTTTTGGTTTGGGTGATAGGTAATCCGGCATCGCAATTGTTATCGGAGCATTTTGCAAGTACGCCAGCTTCAGCAGCGAGCGCAATCGTGGGTTTACTTGCTTGGTGGTATCACAAGACGTTGTTACCACTTAATGCGCAGAGATCCGAAACGCATCGGATTTATGAATATCTAGTTTCTGCAATTAGTTTGATTGCGAGTACGATCGGTCTCTCCATTGTGATTGTGGCAATCATCGAAGGATTGACAAATTCGATAATCGTAGGTGACAGTGCCACCAACACTTTGTTAGGCGCAGGAACCGTGATACTCGTGAGCGGTCCAGTCTGGTTGCGCTTTTGGAGTCGGATTCAGCGGCTAGCTAAGGTTTCGCCGGACATTGAATTAAGTTCACCAATACGACGCATCTATCTATTCTTACTCTTTGGTGTTGGCGGCATTACTGCGATTGTTTCCCTGATCACCGTTGTTTTCCAGATTTTTAATGGGTTATTAAGTTCATCATTTGGTAGCGCAACGTTGAATGAAATGCGCTTCGCCTTAGGAATTTTAGTTAGTACTGGAATCGTGGCTGCTTACCACTGGGAAATTTATCGTCATGAAAAAGATATTGAGGTTTCTTTTGGCGCACTAACAAAGTCTGTATTACTAGTGGGCCCAGTTGATCAGGAATTTGTCAATCAGTTGAGGAAGGAAACTGGTGCGCACGTAACATTTTGGGAACGCACAGATGCTGTTGAACTGACCTGGCCACAAGAGCAAGTGATCTCTCTAGTTCAGCAAACTACGAGTGAGCAACTATTAGTTATTTTAGAAACAACCGGAGTAACCGCAATTCCTGTTACGCACTAGCCAATTTTAAATGTATGGCCGTTCGCTGAGCCATTAACTGATTCAGCATAGGCCTTTCCACAAGCTTCAAGCGTTACTTGTTCAAAGCCGATGAAGTATGGATGGTAACCAGGTGCTTCAACTAGAACACTTGGGCTAACAACGTTTATCCGCATTCCGCGCGGCATTTCAATGGCAGCAGCGAGGACAAAAGACTCCAAGGCGCCATTGGCTAGTGAAGCAACAACGCCGGTAGGAATTGGCGCACGTTCGGTGATACCAGAAGTCAAAGTGAATGATCCGCCATCAGTTACAAAATCTAGACCTTGGCGAACAAGTTCAACTTGCCCTAAAACTTTGTCATCGATACCGGCGTGATAATCAGCCAACGTCAATTCAGAAAGGTCTTTGAATGGAACTACTCCAGTTGCTGCGATAACTGCATCAACCTTGCCCACTTTTTCATACATTGCAGAAATTGATTTTGGATCCGTTAGATCAACCGATACTTCGCCGCTACGAGAGGCCTGGATGATTTCGTTTCCAGCGGATAAGGCAGCAACAGCGCCAGAACCAAGTAGTCCGTTAGCGCCAACAATAAGGATCTTCACAACATTCTCCCTGCAATAGTTCAAGTGATCTGATTCTAGAGCAGACTCAATTATCAGTTACCGGGAGTCCAGCTATTGGTTAAGCGCTGGGATCGCTCCCAATCTAGTTACTGCCAAACCCAGTTCGGTTAAGGCAACAGTTGCTTCGCCCATAGTGCTTTGTGCGCCGGATGCAGCTCCGAGTTGTTGACCGCTTAAGTTGCGATGATGAATGGACTCCATAATTACTGCCAATTTAAAGCAAGCAAGAGCCACACACTGATCTAAGTGCGAGATGTCAAGATTGGTTATTTCGACATAGCGATCCAGGATTTGTTGCCGGGTCCAAAAACCTTCTCCACTAGTAACATCTTCAGCTACTGGAATTTTCTTGCGTAAAGCATCGGTTGACTGACTCCAATAAACAAGTGAAATTGCTAAGTCTGAGATGGGATCGCCAAGTGTTGACATCTCCCAATCAAGTACCGCCACAATGTCGCTACTTGCACTATCCAAAATCACATTGTCGATACGGAAATCACCATGCACGATAGAAGTTGGCAGCGAATCAGGCACTTTCGCAATCGCAGTTTCGAGCCAGGCATGCAGCGCTTCAATTTCAGGCAATTCGCGCGTCTTTGTGATCTGCCATTGTTCTCCCCACCGCTTGACTTGCCTTTGCAAGTACCCAGCTGGCTTACCCAATTGATCCAAACCCGCAGCCACAGGGTCAATGGCATGTAGTCGAGCCAGTGTGCCAACTAACTCTGCTGAAATTTCACTTGCCTGTTGTGCAGATAAAGAAGCAGCCGTTTTCGCAGACTCGATTACCCGACCATCAACAAAATCCATCAACATGAACTTTGCCCCAATTACTGATTCGTCTTCGCAGTACCCGCGAGTAGTTGGTGTTGGGAACAACACTGAATTCAAACCAGAAAGAACGCGGAATTCTCTACCCATGTCATGCGCAGAAGGCATGATGTGTCCAAGTGGCGGCCGACGCAATACCCAACTTGAATTTTTTGCATCCGTTAGTTTGTAGGAAACATTTGATCGGCCACCAGCCAGCAGTGTTGCCTTTACTGGCGCAGCGGCATCGAAGTCAGCAACGTTGTCTTGCATCCATTCCGTGAGCGCAGTTAAGCGCAACCCTGGTGGATCAACAACTTGCTCGGTCACGCCCAGTCTCCAGGCAATTTACCTGCCTGTGAATGGCGAACTGAGCGACGCGAAATCGACCAGCGATGAACTTCCGAAGGTCCGTCATAAATTCGGAACGGGCGAATATCTCGGAAGATATGAGCGATTGGTAATTCACTGGAAGTTCCTTTAGCGCCACATAGTTGCATGGAGCGATCCACAATTCTAAATGTTGCTTCAGCTACGAATGTTTTGGCAATCGAAGTTTCAGCGCGAGCTGGTAGCCCTTGATCCAATACCCAAGCCGCACGATGAATCAAGGCTCGGCAAGCAGCAATGTCAATTTCGTTATCAGCAATCATTTGCTGGGCCATACCCAACGAACTTAACTCAGTACCAAACATTGGACGATTCGCGGCG
>CANJRK010000118.1 GCA_947476765.1 Actinomycetota bacterium | reverse complement strand
TGGGTGGGATGTTGAAGGACTGGGCATAGTTTTCCTCGAGGGATCGGCAACTGGATTACCGGTAATTGTTGGTAACTCTGGGGGAGCAGTGGATGCCGTTATCGACGGGGAAACTGGCTTCTTGATTGACGGCAATGACTTGTCGCAGATTATCGATCGAATAACGCAAGTTTTATCCAATCCGGAATTGGCAAAACAAATGGGCACAGCTGGTCGCAACTGGGTAACGCAACAGTGGACCTGGGAGCTTAGTTTTAACCGACTTGATTCGCTGCTGTCTGGTGTTGATCCTGACTAGCGAGTCGCTGCAAGTTTTGCCACATAATTGTTGTGGCCCAAACTAGCGTTAGCACCCTTGTGGCATGAGCTAACACGGCAAGGAATCCGCCGCTTTGCAAACTCAGGTACCACCATGGGTAAATTAACTGTCCGATACCTGCACTTATGAATATGAGAATTAGGATTTTTCGAAAGTTTTGTTGCGGTCGCAATGCCGCCACAGCGAGTAAGCCAAAAACCCAAACCATATACTGGGGTGAAAGCACTCTGCTAGTGACTATGGAGATGAGCACTGCTGTTAATGCAATGTCTGCTGGTTGGGCATTAGCCAAACGTCCCGTCACGCGCCAAAAGGACATGACACCGATTAGTGCTATTCCAATCAAAGTAATGACGAGGGAAACTATCCCAGTTCCTGAAGCAACAACTTCGATTGCTCCAAACTGAAATGCGGATGAAACTTTTCCGGGACCGACGTTCCAGAATTGGTAAGGCAAGGCACCAACAGATTCGATTTGTAGACCTCGCGATCGCTGACCACCGATAAAGGAAAAACTGTCTCGCCACCAGAGGTTCAATAACAAACTTCCAAACGCAAATGTAGCGGCAAACCAGAGTGCAACTCGGGCAACCACGCCTCGGGGAGTTGCAAGCAATAGAAGAACTGGCCAGACTTTTAACAAAGTTCCGATTGCTATCGCAGTTCCAAATTTTTTTGCCGAGGGAAAATAAAGCAAGGCAAAAACTGCAGCCAACGTTGGGAACACATCAAAACGACCCAACATAATTGGTCCCATAACAAGCGGGGTAGCTAGCCAAATCATGGCTGGCAATGAGTTTGAAGATTGCGTGCCACGTTTGATCAGCAAAATAAAAATTGTTAGGTCTGCGACTAGCGCTAAGAAAACAAATCCGACTGTGTTTGCCGCGATTAGGTATCCTAACAAAAACACAACTGCAGCCAGCGGTGGGTACTGCCACATTGGATCATTAATTGGGAAATGGGAATCTGCAATGTTCCCAGCCCACCAGTCATAGAGCCGAACATCGCTAAAGAGGAATTCAGATTCTGGGTAATAAATTATTTGAAACCCAGAAAGCAATACCCAAAGTCGAGTTAAAACCCAGGTTAAAGTAAGCGGAATTGTGCGCATCAGTTAAGAAGCACTAGTTGTAAAGACTTTCGATGTCTGCGGCAAAATCTTGCACAATCAAGTGACGCCGGATACTCAATTTCGGAGTCAAGTAGCCGTTATCAATTGTTAAATCCTCTGGCAAAATTACAAACTTCTTGATTGCTTCCGAATTCGACACTGCCTCATTGGCAACATTTACTGCTTTTTGAACCAGCGCGCGAACTTCTGCGCTTGCGATCAAATCAGCCATTGGTGCCGATTGGATTCCGTTAGCCGCCAGAACTTGTGGCAATGCTTCTTGATCCAAGGTAACCAGTGCACCGATGTAAGGCTTGCTATCACCAACAACTACACACTGACTAATAATCGGGTTCGCTCGCAGGCGATCTTCGAGTACTGCAGGGGCAACATTTTTGCCACCAGCCGTAACAATCAATTCTTTCTTGCGACCCGTGATTCGCAAGAAACCATCGCCATCAAGTTCCCCAATATCCCCAGTACGGAACCAACCATCAGTTGTCATAGCTTCTGCTGTTGCGGCTTGGTTATTCCAATAGCCCGCAAAAACATGTGGACCTTTTAGCAAGATTTCGCCATCTGATTCAATTCGAACCCCAGTCCCAGGTAATGGACGACCAACTGAGCCAATTTTTAGTGAAGACGGAAGGTTTAAGGTGCTACCAGCCGTTGTTTCAGTGAGGCCGTAACCTTCCAAAATGATTAAGCCAAGCCCACGGTAGAAATGTCCCAGGCGAGCGCCTAGTGCCGCGCCGCCAGAGATTGCATGAGTTACCCGACCGCCCATGGCATGGCGCAACTTTGAGTAAACCAGTTTGTCGAACAGGCCATGCTGCAGCGCCAAGCCCTTAGACACATGCCCATGATCGAGTGCCTCGCTATATGCAATTGCCACAGCAGCAGCGCGATCGAAAATTTTTCCCTTAACGGAACTTGCTTCATGCGCTTTAGCTGCCGATCCATTGAAAACTTTTTCAAATACTCGGGGCACCGCAAGCAAGAATGTTGGCTGGAATGAACTTAAGTCGCGAAGTAATGCTGCTGGATTTGGGCAGTGACCGATTGTTACCTCGCCGCGAAGCATTGCCACTTGAATTAGTCGACCAAACACATGTGCTAGTGGCAAGAATATCAAAGTCGAAGCATCGGGGATTTCAAAAACTTCAGGTATTCCTTTAACCAAAGTATCTACTTCAGCCATCATGTTGCCATGTGTGATGATGCAACCTTTTGGTCTACCTGTGGTTCCTGAAGTGTAAATAAATGTTGCAGGATCGGCTGGCCCTACTGCGGTGCGTCGCGCTTCCAAATCTGCATCCGAAATACTTGCACCCTTGCGAGTTAATTCGTCGAGGACATTGTCACCAAATACGTACGAGCGAGTCATGTGTGGCACTTTATTGGCAATTGGCAGGAAGGCATGAGTTGTGCGTTGCGCCTCAAAAAAAGTTGCAACGACGTGCGCATCGGAAATAATCCATTCAACCTGCTCGGGGGAAGATGTTTCGTAAATTGGAACCGTTACGCAGCCCGCATACCAAATTGCATAATCTGCAATTGTCCATTCGAATCGAGTTCTAGACAGAATCGCAATGCGATCTCCTGCCTGCAGACCCTCGGCGATTAGTCCTTTCGCCACGCTTCTTACTTGCGATCTAAATTGCGCAGCTGTGATGGTGTTCCAGGCATCTTCAACTTGCATCGATACCGAAGGAAATTCTGGATTGCGAGCAACAAGCTCTTCGATGTGATCAGTGACATTTCCACTTGAAATTGGTGGGATGTTCGCTGGAACGGATAACTCGCGCACTCGGGCACCCTTCATTAAAAAGCCTTAAGTGAGGGTAACCCAGACTTAGCAAAAACGAAGTAAAAATCGCCAAAACTGTCCGATTTGAGGCCTCGTAATTGCTGTTAGTGAATTCCTTGACTACCGTAAGGGTTGTGTCTGAGCGCGATAACTTTTATAAGTTTCTCAAGAAGATTGCCATCGGACCTGCCATTGAAGTTGCATTTCATCCCTGGGTCGAAGGACTAGATAACATCCCCGAAACTGGACCAGCAATTTTGGCCAGTAATCATCTTTCGTTCTCTGATTCAATATTCCTGCCAATTGCAGTGCCACGCAAAATTACTTTTATGGCAAAGAGTGAATATTTTGAAGGACCTGGAATTCGGGGCAAAGCAACGGCAGCTTTCTTTAGAGGCGCAGG
>CANJRK010000117.1 GCA_947476765.1 Actinomycetota bacterium | reverse complement strand
GCTGAAATCAATGCAAGGTCATAGCCAGTTTTGGTGCCATCAGCGTCCATGGAATTTAACAACACTTCTCCGGCACCGCGCTGGGCTGCTTCAATAATCCATTCCAGGGCATCACGGCCACTGCTTTTTCTGCCGCCGTGAGTAGTAGCTTCAAAGCCACTTGGGCAGCCACCCGCCCGGCGCACATCCACCGATAGCACAACACACTGATCACCAAACTGTGCTGCGGCCTGTGAGATTAATTCTGGATTAGCTAACCCAGCAGTATTGATGCCGACTTTGTCTGCGCCCGCACGCAGCAATTGATCAACATCACTAACCGATCGAACGCCACCACCGACTGTTAGCGGAATAAATAGCTCATCGGCAGCCCGCTTGACCATTTCATAAGTTGTATCCCGATTACTACTTGAAGCCGTGATGTCGAGAAAAACGAGTTCATCAGCGCCGGCTGCTCCATAGCGCTTGGCAAGTTCAACTGGATCGCCAGCGTCCCTAAGGTTTTCGAAATTTACACCCTTAACTACACGACCAGCATCAACGTCTAAACACGGAATTACTCTGATCGCGACTGACATTTACTAGCCTTGTGGCCCAGCAACTGCAATTGCTTCTTCTAACGTAAACGCTTGAGCGTAAAGTGCCTTACCAACAATTGCGCCTTCTAGTCCGCTGCCAGTCAAGGCCCGTAAATCTGCCAAGTCAGTTAAGTTTGCGATACCGCCACTTGCGATCACAGGTTTATTAGTGCGCTCACACATTTGCTTAAGCAAATCTATGTTGGGCCCTCGCAATGTGCCATCTTTAGTTACATCTGTTACTACGTAGCGTTGGCAACCATCTACTTCCAAGCGATCTAGCGTTTCCCAAAGATCGCCACCTTCTTTAGTCCAACCTCGGGCTGCCAGCACGGTACCGCGAACATCTAGTCCAACTGCGATGCGATCCCCAAATTCTGAAATTACTTTTGCAGTCCATTCTGGATTTTCTAGCGCAGCAGTACCAAGATTTACTCTGCGGCATCCCGTTGCTAATGCCGCGCGTAACGACTCGTCATCTCTTATGCCGCCTGATAATTCAACATGTACATCAAGTTGTCCAACAACACGAGCTAGTAGTTCCCGATTTTCTCCCCGGCCAAATGCCGCGTCCAAATCAACTAAGTGAATCCATTGTGCGCCGCTAGCTTGCCAATCTAAGGCTGCGGCCAGTGGGTCTCCGAATGAAGTAGCGCTATCTGCTTCACCCTGAACTAATCGCACCGCTTGACCATCGGCAACATCAACGGCAGGTAGCAAAATTAACGATGACACTTTGGGCTCCGAATTCATGTGCGACTCACTTAATTGCCGATATCCAGTTATCTAACAATGCCAGACCAGCATCCCCAGATTTTTCTGGGTGGAATTGAGTTGCCCACAGTGGTCCATTTTCTACTGCTGCAACAAAATCCTCCCCGTGGTTAGCCCAACTTACTTTTGGCGGAGTAAGCAGCTCATGTGGATCAAGTTCCCACTTTCGAACTGCGTAGGAGTGCACAAAGTAGAAACGTTCATTTGAAATACCTGCGAACATTTGGGACTTATTAGCAGCCGCAACGTTATTCCATCCCATGTGAGGCAAGACTGGCGCAGTTAGTTGATCAACAGTTCCAGGCCATTCATTTAATCCTGCGTGGAATCCAAGATCTGCATGTTCTGAACTTTTCTCAAATAGCACCTGCATCCCGACGCAAATTCCCATTACTGGTCGCCCGCCAGCTAAGCGCCTGCCAATTATCTGGTCGCCCCGGATGTTCTTCAGCCCGGTCACACAAGATGCAAATGCTCCAACACCTGGAACTAAAAGCGCATCGGCATTCAAGGCAAGATCAAAGTCAGCAGATATTGAGACCTTGGCTCCTGTTGTTTCGACTGCACGTTGCGCTGATCTAACATTTCCAGAACCGTAGTCCAAGATGACAACGGTTGTCACGAGTTAGAGGCTTCCCTTAGTTGATGGCACGTCAGTAACGCGAGGGTCAATTGCAACTGCATCCCGCAATGCTCTAGCAACTGCCTTGAATTGCGCTTCACTAACGTGGTGAGCATTTCGGCCACTAAGGATTCGAATGTGAATACAAATTTGAGCAGATGCAACAATTGATTCCCAAATGTGGCGAATCAAAGTGGTATCAAAAGTTCCGATCAATTCAACAATTTCAGGCTGTTCGTGGACTAAGTAGGGGCGTCCAGATAAGTCAACGGCTGCGTGGCACGCAGTTTCATCAAGCGGTACATAAGCATCACCGAATCTACGAATACCAACTTTGTCACCAAGTGCTGCACGGATTGCTTCACCAATTGCCAGCGAAGTGTCTTCGACGGTGTGATGGGAATCCACGTCAACATCACCTTTAGTGACTACTTTTAGGTCAAAGCCAGCATGTCGACCAAGTTGAGAAAGCATGTGATCAAAAAATGGCACACCAGTTTCAATGTCAATCTGTCCAGTTCCGTCGAGATTTAACTCAACTGAGACTGAGCTCTCTTTAGTGGAGCGTTCGATGCGTGCGGTGCGTGCCATGGGAATCACTTTCAGTTGTTTGTTGTTACTTTTAGTAGTGCAGCCTTAAATTTGTTATTTTCCTCAGGTGTGCCAATACTTACTCGCAACCAACCCTCAGGTCCTGTTTCACGAATTAGTACACCTTCAGTAACTAATTGTTCCCAAGTTTGCCTGCGGTTGCCAAACGGACCAAATAGCAAGAAATTTGCCCCGCTAGCAGCAACTGTGAATCCATTTTCGCGCAACCATAGTGCAAGTGCATCGCGTTCACTTCGCAATAGCTGCACTTGGCCTTGAAGTTCAGCACTAAATTGCAAAGCAACCCGGGCAACTTCTTGAGTCACCCTCGAAAGGTGGTACGGCAAACGGACTAACTGCAGGGCTTGAATCAATTCTGCTTGCGCCACTGCGTAACCAAGTCGGGCTCCAGCAAATGAAAATGCCTTACTCATAGTCCGCACTACCACTAGCCGCGGGTGGTCTGCGATTTCCACAATTGCACTTGGCGTGCCACTTGGTCGAAATTCGGCATATGCCTCATCAACAATTAGTACACCGTTGAAATTATCGAGCAAATAAATCAGATCAGGTTGATCCAAAACCGTTCCAGTTGGATTATTTGGAGAAGTTATCACGATCAAATCCGGATTTCGGGCAAGTGCTTGATCAATGATCACTCGGTCGATTGAAAAATCAGAATTGCGTGGCACATTTTCAAAATTCGTAAAAGTGTTTCGACAATAGTCTTCATACATTGAATATGTCGGCGCAAAAGTAACCAAAAGTTTGTCCGGTCCCCCGAAAAGCTGAAGTAACTGCTGCATTACCTCGTTGGACCCGTTCGCTGGCCAAATGTTTTCCGTCGTCACCGCAGCCTGACTTTCGGTCTTTATGTATTGCGCCAAATCAGTGCGCAATTCCAGAGCATCTCGATCTGGATACCGATTTAGGTCAGATCCGATCTCAGAGATTGATTTGGCAAGTTCGGCAACTAATTCAGGTGATGGGCCAAACGGATTCTCGTTTGTGTTAAGTCGTACTGGGACATCGAATTGAGGTGCGCCATACGGCGAACGGCCAACTAGATCACTGCGAATTGGTAAGGCATTCACTGTGATCGGAT
>CANJRK010000116.1 GCA_947476765.1 Actinomycetota bacterium | reverse complement strand
TTGCATCCTTAGCAATTAACTGGTGTTCAGCTTCAACATCAACGCTGGTTAAGACACCTTCAGGATTCATGCCCTCTAGAAGCCAAAGCGCAGAAACTCCAGCTCCAGTTCCAATCTCAACAACATTTTTTGCATCAATTGCTGCGGCCAAAGTTCGAACTATACTTCCAGCGCCAGGTCCCATGGCCACGCAACCGATTTCGGCAGCTTTGGCTCGCGCATGGGCTCGAACGCCGTCTTCGCCAGCCCAAGTTTCGGCATAGTCAGTAGAAGCTCGGTGGATAGCCAGAATGCGTGGATCAGTTGGTGCCATAAAGCAAGCGTACGGCTCTTGTAAGCATTTGGTGAAGAATGGTCGCATAGTTGGCAAGGGCGAGGATTCATGGGTGAGAATAGGGGTAGTTCGAAAATTCGTTTTACGCGCTAGAAAGTTAGGTTATGACCCAGACCCCTGAAGACACCCAGAATCTGCCGACCGAGATTGTGCCGGCAGCACCTTTGGTACCGCCGGCGCCAACCTGGGTATATCAAGCACCAGTCCAGGTTTCTAGCGACCGGCCAGCAAACGCTTCACCAGCTGTCAAGAAGGCAATTATTGCTGGCGTAATTAGCGGTCTTTTGGCAGGGATGATTGGCTTCATGGGTGCCTCCATGATTGGCAATGCCCCTTCAGCACCTATTTCACTTCCTGCAGCAAACGGCGATACTTCTCCGCGCGCCGATGATTCGATCGCTGGAATTGCGCAAGCAGTTCTTCCTGTTGTGGTTTCAATTGATGTCACATCAAGTGGTGGCTCTGGTACTGGTTCGGGGTTTGTAATCCGAAGCACCGCCAAAGAGTCTTTTATATTGACAAATAATCACGTGGCCACAGGAGCTGGCGACGGGGCTAAAATTACGGTTACATTTCAAGATCAATCCCAAAGCAGCGCAACTGTTGTTGGCACCGACGCTTCTTATGACTTGGCCGTGCTAAAAGTAAATCGAGGCAATTTGCCGGTTGCCGCGCTAGGAAACTCAGATTCCGTGGTCGTCGGCGACGCGACGATTGCAATTGGCTCACCGCTTGGTCTTACTGGCACAGTTACCAGTGGAATTGTGTCGGCACTTAATCGACCAGTTACTGCTGGCGAGAGCAATGACTTATCTTTCATCAGCGCAATTCAAACGGATGCTGCAATTAACCCTGGGAATTCTGGTGGACCGTTAGTGAATTCGCGCGGTGAAGTTATCGGAATCAATTCCGCGATCGCTACCACGGGTAGTTCGATTTCGGGCCAGAGTGGAAGTATCGGACTTGGTTTTGCCATTCCGATAAATCAAGCGCGACGAGTTGCAACTGAACTTATTGCGACTGGAAAATCCAGCTATCCAATAATTGGCGTACAACTCGATATGAGTTACGAAAAACCCGGTGCGTTGGTACAAGAAATTGTTCCCGACGGCCCAGCATCAAAGACAGACTTGCAGCCCGGTGATGTAATAGTTTCAATTGATGGGGTAAAAGTTGGCGATGGCACTGAGCTTGTAGTGCGCATTCGCGCAAAGAGCCCAGGAGATGTGGTCGAGTTAGAACTTTCAGATGGCTCAATTATCAAGGTGACTTTAGGCTCCGATCAGAATTAACTCCAGAAGCTAGGCGATAAACTCAAGTCATGAACATCGGTTGGAGTGAATTTCTAGTTATAGCCATGATTGGCTTGATAGTTTTTGGCCCAGAACGATTGCCTGAGATGAGCGCGCAATTTGCTCGATTCATAAAGATGCTGCGGACTAAAGCAAGTTCTGCAACTGCTGAATTAACGAATTCAGTTGATTCCAAAGTAGTGACGGACTTAGCCAAAGATTTACGAGGATTGACGCCACGAGGTATTGCAACAAACGCTATGACTGCGCCAGTTAAGCGAACAACAAGTACGCCAAGCCGGCAGGTAAATCCAGTATTTGATCCCGATGCCACTTAATCGCGGCTTGGCGTAACTCCCAAGTTCATACCAACTAGACCTCGTGGTCGAGTGCCAAGTTTTTCGGCCATTTCAATGATGGCAACTGATGCGGGTGCAGTTGGATTGGAAAGCACAAACGGCATTCCAGCATCTCCACCTTCACGTAAACCTGGGTCAAATGGAATTCGACCGAGCAGTGGAACTTCTTGTCCAACATTTGCAGATAAAGTTTCGGCGACCATTTTTCCGCCACCAGAGCCAAACATGTCGATCGGTTCCCCACAGTGTGGGCAGGCAAACGCTGACATGTTCTCAATTACGCCGCTGACCCGCTGATTAACTTGAGGTGCGAGCATGCCAGCGCGAATTGCAACATCAGCTGCTGCTGGCTGTGGCGTAGTCACAATTATTAATTCACTTTGGGGCAGTAGGTGAGCCGTACTGATTGCAATATCTCCAGTGCCTGGTGGCAAGTCAAGCAACAGAATGTCTAGGTCACCCCACCAAACTTCACTTAAGAAAGATTCCAAATAGCGATGCAACATTGGTCCACGCATAGCAACGGGCTCATGCCGACCTTTTGGTTTCAGTGGCAACATTGACATAACGCGAACATCATGTCCTTGCGGCGGCATAATCATGTTTTCCACTTTGAGTGGTGCTTGCGTAATTCCCATCATGTCGGGTATTGAGTGACCATAAATATCTGCATCAACAATGCCAACTGCCAAGCCCTTTACGGCCATAGCTGCGGCCAGGTTAGTAGTTACCGATGACTTTCCGACTCCGCCCTTACCAGAAGCAATTGCGTAAATTCGAGTAAGTGAACCTGGTTGGTTAAAGCGAATTTCCTTGGTTGGGCCCTGAAGTTTTTCCCGAAGCGCAGTTCGCTGTTCTGGACTCATGACATCAAGTTCAACCGCAACACTTGTTACATCTCTAACTTTAGAAACTGCAGCTTTAACACTATTCACAATGGTGTCTTGCATTGGACAGGCAGAGATTGTTAAGTAAACCCCGACGGTCACTTCGCCACCAGAAATTGAAACGTCTTTTACCATCCCAATTTCTGTAATTGGACGTCGAATTTCAGGATCAATGACGGTGGCTAGTGCGGCTTGAACGGCTTCTTGGTTAACAGTCATGAAGTTTTTGGATCATCCTTTTTATCTGTGCTTTGCAACTCTTTAAATTCTTCCAGTAAGTCCCGAATTTCGCCGCGCAGGTAATCACGAGTCACCAATTCGCCAAGTGCTAAACGCAGCGAAGCGATCTCGCGAGTTAAGTAATCAGAATCAGCAAGTAACCGCTCAGTGCGATCCCGGTCTTCTTGGAATTGCACACGATCTCGATCAGCTTGGCGATTTTGGGCAAGCAAAATGAGGGGAGCAGCATATGAAGCCTGAAGTGACAATGCCAAAGTTAGGAATAGGAATGGAAATGCATCAATTCGTAATTCATTTGGCGCAAATATGTTCCAAAGCAGCCAACTGAAAACTACAAATGTCATGTAGCCCAAAAACCGCCAGGAACCCAAGAATCGAGCAACTCGCTCGCTTACGCGGCCTGCGGTTTCGGAATCAACAGTTGGACGAAGGGAGCGGCCTCTCTCTAACGGCTGATCCAAACGTGGTCCTCGTCGTTCGTTGCGTGCCATGATCAGCCCTCCTCATCTATCTCGTTTTCCCGCCAGTCTTCCGGCAACATATGGTCGATTACGTCGTCA
>CANJRK010000115.1 GCA_947476765.1 Actinomycetota bacterium | reverse complement strand
GGTGCCCTTTGGTACATGAACGTTGGTCACGGTCGTAAAGAAATTGGCGAAGCCATGGCAGCGCAGGCCTCAAACATTGCGTCCTACTCATCTTTTGGAGAGTGCACTACTGCGCCGACAATTGAGCTTGCTGACATGGTTGCTTCGGTCTCACCAGTTCCAGACTCCAAAGTGTTTTTCACTTCCGGTGGTAGCGACAGTATTGATACCGCACTAAAGATGTCGCGCCGGTACTGGACTCTGCAAGGTAAGCCAAGTAAGAAAGTAATTGTTTTTCGCGAGAATGGTTACCACGGTATGCATGCTGGTGGTACCTCGATTGCTGGCATTCCACCAAATAACGATGGCTACTCCGAATTAGTAGAAGATGTTGTGCGCGTTCCTTGGGATGATGCTGACGAAATGATCGCAACTATCGATCGAATTGGTGAGGAAAATATTGCTGCTTTCTTCTGCGAGCCAATTCAAGGCGCTGGTGGCGTACGCATTCCACCTGATCTTTACCTTCAGACAGTTCGCAAGGCATGTGCCGAACGCAATATCTTGTTTGTTGCGGACGAAGTTATTAATGGCTTTGGACGATGTGGCGATTGGTTTGCATCATCCCGCTACGGTCTCCAGCCAGATTTGATGACTGTTGCAAAGGGGCTTACCTCCGGATATTCACCTATGGGAGCAGTAGTTGCCGCGCCATCTGTTTGGGAAACTTTCTACGCACCAAGTGCGGGAGTTTGGCGTCATGGCTACACATATGGCGGACATGCTACGGCTGCTGCTGCTGGCATTGCAAACATAAACATCATGATGCGCGAACAATTGCCTGCCCATGTTGCCAGATTAGAAGATAAATTTGCCGCATCCCTACGTACCCTCGAGGACCTTGACGTAGTGAGTGAAGTTCGCACTGGTGTTGGATTTTTGGGTGGCATTCAAATGGCTGATCCGAATACTGCTCCTGCAATGTACGCAAAGTGTCGTGATGCTGGCGTAATCTCTCGAGCAATTTGGGGTGGCGCATTACAAGTGGCTCCGCCACTTTCTACGACTGAGGCTGAGATTGACGAAATGGTTGCGTTGTTCCGTGCGGGACTAACAAGCTAGTTAGGAAATAACATGGGCATTAACTGCCCCTGGTACTTCTATGCCTGCAAAGGCAGCAACAACTGATTCAGCAACTGCAATTCCTGCTTTTTCTTGCGCTTCTTCGGTCGATGCCCCTAGGTGCGGGGTAGCCACTACATTGTCCAAGGCGAAAAGCGGTGAATCTGTGCAAGGTTCGGTGGCATAAACATCAAGTCCAGCACCAGCCAACTTGCCGGCAATTAGTGCTTCATAAAGAGCGGTTTCATCAAGTACGCCACCGCGGGCAGCATTGATTACAAATGCAGTTGTTTTCATTTTTGCTAGTGCCGCAGCATCAAGTAAGCCGGTGGTTTCAGCAGTTTTTGGAATATGAATTGTGACAAAGTCCGATTGCTTCAAAAGTTCATCTAGGGTTACCATTTCAATTTTTGGTCCGCCGGCTGGAGCCACTGTTACATACGGATCGAAGGCAACAAACTTCATGTCGAAGCCAGCAAGCCGCTTGGCAACCAGCATTCCGATCTTGCCCATGCCGATGATGCCCACGGTTTTTCCCTGTAGTTCAACGCCACCAAATTGTGAACGTTTCCACTTTTCATCTTTTAGTGCCAAGTTCGCCGGCACTATGTTTCGAGCTGCTGACAATAAAAGAGCTACTGCTAACTCAGCTGCCGAAACAATATTGCTTGTTGGTGCATTTACTACCAAAACGTTAGCGGCCGTTGCAGCAGGAATGTCAACGTTATCTAGGCCAACTCCAGCTCTGGCAATAATCTTCAAATTTGGCGCAGCAGCAATTGCTTCGGTGTCCATTTTGGTAGCAGATCGAACTAGGACAGCATTCGCGGTAGCAAGCGCGGGAAGCAGTTCCGCGCGATTTGCACCGTCGCAGTGTTGAATATCAAAGCCATCACCAAGCACTGCAAGTGTGGCAGGTGACAACTCTTCAGCAATTAAAACTACAGGCTTTGACATGTGTCGAGTCTAAGTCAAACTGCGCAATCGAGTCTGCAAAGAATGTGCAGCTAGGAACTACCAGAAATCTGGTTCCTCATCCGTTGCTCGCCAACAATGCCAAGCAACCACGCTGCGGTAAGGAGATAAGTGATCTGCGACACCGATAACTTCTTTTTCAGTAGGCGTGTAACCCAAACCTTGGATGATTCCCCAACCTCTGCGAACCCCTAGATCTCCGATGGGCCAAATGTCCATTCGACCTAAGCGAAACATCATAAACATTTCAACGGTCCAACGACCGATCCCCCAAAACTGAGTCAGCTGCTTTACTACTTCATCATCTGGTAATTCATCGACTGCTTCCAAATCAAAACCCTTTACAACTGCCTCACTTAACTCAATTAGAGTTCGGGCTTTTGCATTGCTTAAACCAACTTCACGTAACTCCAAATGACCAAGTTTTAGAATTTTCGCGGGCTTAACTGGTGATCCAGTTTTGGCAATTAGTCGATGTGTGATCGTATCTGCAGCTTTGCCTGACAATTGTTGCCCGATTACCGCAAAAATAATGGTCTCGAAGTGTGAATTGTGAGCCGGCTCTTTGGCAACTGGGTAAAGCGGAGCATTCTCCAGAAATCTACCGAGCCGCTTATCTTGAGTTGCCAAATACTTTTGAATGGATTTGATCGATTTAAGTTTTGGTGGCACTCTTGGTTTTTCAGTCATCAGGACCTGCGTGCTGATGGAGTGAACTTAATTGGAAGTTCAATCGGCCCAGTATTTCCGCTATCTGGCAGATAACTAGCACCAGTAAGAATTTCAAAGTCTGGCAAGCGCTGCGCCAGTGCTTTGTATGCCTCGGCCATATCAAGGCGAGCAACGTAATGTCCTAGGCAATGGTGCATCCCACCACCAAAGCCAAAGTGTGGTGGACGTTGGGTGGCTATATCGAATTCGATTTTTTCAAATCTGCGTGGATCACTGCCCGAAGGGATCGTTAACAAATGAATCGTCTTGCCTTGGGGAATAACTAAGTCTTTGTACTCAACATCAACTGAGGCTTCACGACTAACCCAAGTAATTGTTGGGTTAACCCGCATTACTTCTTCTACTGCACTGCGGGCTAAATCTGGATTCTCACCTAGGTTGCGCCATTGGTCCATGTGCTTTGAAAATGTTTGTAGGCCCAATCCGATTTGATTTCGAGTGGTATCAAAGCCAGCAAAGATGATGAAACTTACTAACATCAAGAGTTCACGATCCGTTATTTGCTTGCCATCAGAATTTGCCTTGATCAAAGTGCCGACAAAATCGTCAGTATCAGATCCGGCGCGACTTGCAATCAGTTCTTTGGAGATTTCCAATAACCCACTTAGACCGTGCTCAATTACTGGCAGATCTTCTTTGATGGTCACGCTAAACACGTAGCCAAGTTCAGTTGCCAAGTCTGCAACTTCGCGCCATTGTTCTTTGGGCATTCCAAGCAAGCCCGTGATGACGCGAGCTGAATAGGCTTCGGCAAATTCGCTCATGAATTCAGCGCTGCCACGCTCACAGAAATTATCAATTAGCTCATGTGCTAACTCCGAGAACGTCGGAATTAATGGCTCTAGCACTCGGGGTGAAAATGCTGGCCCAGAT
>CANJRK010000114.1 GCA_947476765.1 Actinomycetota bacterium | reverse complement strand
TTTCGGGCCAATTCCTGACAGAATAGAGCCCACGTGCGGGAGTGGCGGAATTGGCAGACGCACCAGATTTAGGATCTGGCGCCTTCGGGTGTGGGGGTTCAAGTCCCCCCTCCCGCACCATAATAAGTAGATGACTTACAACTTTAGTAATCAGGTTTTTGTTATCACTGGCGGAGCTGGCGGCATCGGCTCAAAATTGGCCCAAGACTTTGCAAGCAAAGGCGCCCAAGTAGTTGTAGTTGACTTAGATTCTCAAAAAGCTGACCTGTTGGTTGCATCGCTTCCAGGATCAAATCATCTAGCTATCGCAGCCGACTTAACTAACCGAAGTTCAATTGATTCGATCTTGAATCAGATTTCGGATAAATATGATCACATCGATGTTCTAATTCCAAATGCGGCAATAACCACCACCGATCGCTTTGACGTCAGAACCGTGGAAAGCATTGAGACTGAGCTCGATATAAATCTTGTTAGCCCACTTGTTCTGCTACGTAAAGCAATTCCACTTCTTAAAAAATCTAAAGACCCTCGAGTAATTGTTACTGTTTCGCTGGGCGGAATTTTCCCACTGGGTGAAACTCCGATGTATACGGCTTCAAAGTTTGGATTGCGTGGCGCCGTACTTTCAATTGGCATGGACATGGCAGCAAAAGGTATCAAAGTTGGCGCAGTACTACCATCAGCAACAGATACTCCAATGTTGCATCGCGAAGCTATCGAAGGTGGCAACTCACTTCAATTCATGGATCCACCGCAATCTACTGAAGCGGTGTTGAAATGTTTCTTAAAAATGCTGGATAAGCCAAAGTTTGAACGCTACCCAAAACCTAGTGAATCGTGGTTGGTTCGAGTTGCGATGTTGTCACCAAACTCATTGCCAAAGCTGATGCCACTATTCCGCGGTCGGGGCGAACGAGGACACATCAAGTTCTTAAAGGAATTAGAACGTCGAGGTATTGCAAAGCGCGATGGCGATACTTGGGCTTTAGTTTCAGACGATTAAATCTTTGCTTCAACTGGGGCATAGGTTGCATCGTCCACAGTCGTAAATCCAAATTTGTCGGTCAAGTAAGACAGGTATTCGCGATAAGTGGTCACGTCAATATAGTTCGTGTGGCGATTGCTCTGAACATATACATGTCCACCGGATAGATCAGGTTCATCGGTTGCCTTCATTTCATTCCAAGCCTGTAGATTCTCACCGGTTTCCCGCATTCGAATATCCATCAAAACCAGTTGAGCCATATCTTCGAATCGCTTATAAGCAGCATCGGCAAATTCAGCGAAACCAATGAAATACAAACTTGGCTTACTTCTTGCAAATAAGCGCAAGTAAAGATCAGGTCGTCCGTTTGTCCATGAAGTAGCAGAGTCATCTAGGAATGGCACCGAGTAGTTATAGCCCGTCGCCATGATTACTTGATCGATTTCTTCGTGTGAACCATCCACGAACTCCACTCCAGTTGCGGTGAACTTGGCGACATCAGATTTTGCGATTAGGTCGCCGTGAGCAAGGTGATGAATGACCTGGGTGTTCATGATCGGATGGCTAGATAAAACATCATGGTCTGGCGCAGGAAGGCCTAGCCGAGTCAGATCACCTACGAGAGTGTCAATTAACTTGTTTGCATCGCCACCAATTGAAACACCCTTTGGTGGATCTACGATTCCTGAGAGAAGCGCATCTGTTGGAATTCCAAAGATGTGTTTAGGTACATATCGATATCCACGGCGAACTGAAAGGAATGCAGCTTCGGCATTGCGAGCGGCATCGCATGCAATATCAACACCAGAATTGCCTGCGCCAATAACAAGGACGCGCTTTCCCTTCAGGTCGGCGCCATCTCGAAATTCAACTGAATGCGAAATCTTTCCTTGGAAATCTTGTGCACTTGGGATTTTTGGAATGTTTGGAAACCAGTTAGTTCCCGTTGCGACAATTAGGCCATCGAAAATCTTGGTTTCGCCGCTGGAAAGTTCTACTTCCCAGCGATCGCCTTGAATCGACTTTGCCGCCTTAACTGTGGTATTCAGTTGAACTTTTTCCGATAGACCAAAGGCATTAGCAAAGCTTCGGATGTAATCGCGAATTTGTTTCCAGGTTGGATAGTCCGGGTAATCCGTTGGCATTGGATAGCCAACGAATCCACTGGTGTATTTAGAGCTGATGAAATGCGCACTTTCATACATCGGTGAACCTGGGTTATCGATATCCCAAATGCCACCTATGTCGTTGTGTCGTTCATACCATTGGAAATTAACACCTTCATTGGTCAAAGCTCTTGCCATAACCAGACCGGCGGGACCAGCCCCAACTAAGCAATATTGCTTTGCGTAATCAATTGGTGGGTGTGTTTCTTCACTTCGACGTAATCCTCGCAATTGCGAGGCGGCAAGTCGGGCATAGACGGCGGGATTTTTCGCCTTCAGGTGCAGACCCTTGATCACTCCGACTAAACCAACTAGCAGCAAGGAGTAGGGCGCCAAATTTACCGCAGGATTATTGGTACCCGTCAATATTTCATAATTTGTAGCGGCCAGAAAGAAAGCACTGGTCAGACCTATGAAACCAATAAGCGGTGCGATTGTGCTTTGCCACAGTTGTCTGTCAGTGCGGTTTCTAAAAAAGGCAACTACTGAAAGTGATGCTGCGGCTTGCAAGGCAATGATGCCTAAAGTTCCCATGCCGATAAAACTTGCGGCAAAAGCTTTATAAGGATCAAGGCCACTTAAGGCAAAGACTGTGACAATCAGCGTAGAAAATGCAGTTACCGTCAAACTCGCAATGTGTGGGCTAAAAAACTTTGGATGATACTTTGCAAAAACCTGTGGCATGATCGATTCCCGGCCCAAGGCAAATAGATATCTGCTTGCTGCATTATGCAGGGCTGAATAACTTGCCAGCACGCTGGTGCACAGCAGCACTGCCGCGACGCTATAAACCAGCTCCCCACCATATTGATTAATGAGGTCTAGAACAAATTCGCCACCGCTTGCTTGAGCATTAGCCTTTATGTTTTTGATTCCAGCGGCGCCAACAATCATCCAACTGATAAAGATGTAGAAAAGGCCAACCGAAGAAACTGCTATGTAAGTTGCCCGTGGAATACTACGTTCTGGATCTTTAGTCTCCTCGCCATATAGAGCAGCAGATTCAAATCCGATAAAACTAGTAAAAGCAATGATTAGTGCGATGCCGATTGGGCCGGAAGTAATCTCACTT
Source organism: Actinomycetota bacterium (assembly GCA_947476765.1). Lineage (GTDB taxonomy): Bacteria > Actinomycetota > Actinomycetes > S36-B12 > UBA5976 > UBA5976. Next base: position 467 of record CANJRK010000114.1, on the reverse strand, counting down.
CGACTAAATGATTCGATTGGAAAGGTCGCCAGTTGCTTTGATCCAATAACTAAAAATGCAAACAGTGTCAGGATTGCAAATTCGGCAATCATTAAAACGCCTAATACTTTTGAGGACAAGTCAACGCTTCGGTATCCCAGTAGTCCAACTATCACTACTCCGATGCCAGAAAATACATACCAAGGGATTTCGGGGCCGCCGGCTCCGATTACCAATTGCTCCATGAAGTAACCAAAGCCACCAGCCAAACCAATCGCCATCGCGGTATATGCGGTTAGGGCAACATATGCTGCGCCAACTCCAGTTGGCTTGCCAAGGGCCCGAGCTACATAGGTATAGAAAGCCCCTGAATTAACTACTCTCCTACTCATCTGGGCGTATCCGATAGAGAAACACATCAGAACGCCTAATGCAATAACAAAGGCGACTGGAAGTGCGGCACCATTGCCGTACATCAAGCCAATCGG
>CANJRK010000113.1 GCA_947476765.1 Actinomycetota bacterium | reverse complement strand
CTTGTTGCACCCGAGCTGCAACGGTTTCAGTGTCCTCTACTTCACCAAAACTTGGATCAAGTTCGGCCAAGCTTGGGCGCTCCAAAGTCACGCGCAAATCTATGCGATCTAATAATGGGCCAGATAGTCGCGAAATGTATCTGCGTCGTACTTGGGATGAACAACTGCAGTCAGCTCCCGTCCCAATAAATTTGCCACATGGACACGGGTTTGCGGCTAGTACTAGTTGAAAGCGAGCCGGCAACAGTGTGTGGAATCCAGCTCGCGCAATTGCAACGACACCAGATTCCAGTGGTTGCCGCAGCGCGTCAAGTACTGAACGCTCAAATTCAGCAGCTTCATCTAGACACAGCACGCCATGATTAGCCAATGTGACCATGCCAACCCGAACGGCGTTACTGCCACCACCTATCAACGCCGCTTTAGTCGTGGTGTGGTGTGGTGCCTGAAATGGTGGCGTTCGAATTAAACCTTGCCCAGTTGCCAACGCCCCTGCCGCTGAATAAATTGCTGTTACTTCAACAGCTTGGTCATCAGTTAACTTCGGTAATAGTCCTGGCAATCTTTGTGCCAACATAGTTTTGCCAACACCAGGGGAGCCTAAAAACGCCAAGTGATGGCCCCCGGCAGCGGCAATTTCCAAAGCATGACGAGCATTGCTTTGTCCCCGAACATCTGACAGATCTGGAATATCTGGGGAAATGATTTCAATACTTGCAACGCTTGGCACCTCGATAGGCTCTCCGCGCAGATATGAGACTGCATCAGATAGACATGAAACTCCAACAACTGTTAACCCTGGAACTAATTGCGCCTCGGCTACTTGGGTATGCGGGACTATGACGCGTTTATAGCCATTTCGATATGCGCACAAAGCTGCAACTAAAACCCCGCGAACTGGTCGGACTTTGCCGTCAAGTGCTAACTCGCCCACGGCAATTGTGTTCACCATTTCTGGAAGTTGGGAATGTGCGGCCAATATCGCCAGTGCTATGCCCAGGTCAAGCGCGGCGCCACGCTTATGCACTGATGCAGGTGAGAGACCAACGGTGATTCTTCGTTCAGTGGGCCAACCTAACTTGCTATTCAATACCGCAGCCCGAACTCGATCTCGGGCTTCGCCGACTGCAGTGTCAGGTAGGCCAACTATGGTCATCGCGGGTAAACCTTGACTTAGGTAGGCCTCGATGTCCACCACTAATCCATCGACACCATTAACAACAACTCCGGTTGCTCGCGCCAAAGTCATTAGTCCACACCCTTAAGGTGAGAAATCTGTGAAGTATTTTCATCGGAATACAAAATGCTGATCACATCAAACCGAATTCCGCTAAACCCAGTTCGATGACTACCCAGCCAATGTAGAGCCGCAGTTCTCAAGTGAGCTAACTTCACTGCGGTAATTGCTTCACTCGGAAGTCCATATCGCGAAGACCTACGGGTTTTTACTTCGCAAAAAACTAACGTGTCATCATCTTTAGCAACTATGTCCAATTCAACGCGAGAGCTTCGCCAATTACGATCAAGGATTTCAAATCCCACATCACTTAAATACACGCTGGCTAAATCTTCGCCAATTTTTCCAAGTTCGATGTTTGACAGGTGCACATGGCAATTTTTACTGCATTAGCCAAGACAGATAATCAAGATTGCCTTGTTGTGAACCAAGCGAGGTTGTGGAAACTCTTAAGGAACTTCCATGTCTGGTTTTGAAAGTTCTTCGACATTGACATCTTTAAATGTCAGAACACGTGCTTTCTTAACAAAGCGAGCTTGACCGTACATGTCCCAGATCCAGGCATCACTAAGTGTTACTGCAAAGTAAACATCGCCGGCTTCATTTGTGCGCACTTGCACATCGACGCCATTAGCTAAATACATGCGTCGCTCGGTGTGCACTATGTAACTAAATAGGTGAACTAAGTCGCGATATTCACGATAAAGCTCGAGTTCCATTTCGGACTCGTAGCGCTCCAGTTCGTCAGCCGACATGGCAATAGCCTATGGGTTGCCTTGGCCAGAATTGCTCGGGCTAGCAGGTAAGTTCCAGGATTTTCGATGTAAGTCAGTCGCGCCCAGCCGAGAGATGGCTGACATATGTTCAGTCGAGCCATACCCAACGTTGCCTTCCCAACCAAAGTCTGGGTAAATCAATGCCGCTTCGCGCATTAGTTCATCGCGCGCAACTTTGGCTAGCACGCTGGCTGCCGACACGGCAGCGCAAGTTGCATCGGCCTTTACTCGCATCGTGACTGGAACTTGAATGTCTGAAATGGGCGGATTCTCAGCTGTGAACAAATCTGATTTAGGTTCGATAAGCCAATTATGCTTGCCATCTAAAATTACGTGTTCCGGCTTAATCACTAATTGCTGATGGGCACGAACCCAGGCCAAGCGCAGTGCAGGAACTATTCCAATTTGATCTATTTCGCTCGCTGCCACATGTCCAATCGCATATTCCACAACCCAAGCTGAAACGGGAGCAATTAATTTTTCTCTGGCTTGTCGACTGATTTGCTTACTGTCGCGAAGTCCGGTTGGGATGGGTCCGGTGTCCGAAGAAACTATTGCAACACCAACTGAGACGGGACCGGCTAACGCTCCCCTGCCAACCTCATCAACACCTGCAACGTACTTTGCCCCAGATGCAATCAGTTCGCGTTCCAGTTCAAGCGTCGGGGCAGCTGCGCTAATGTTCGATCCCACCGATTCGATTAAGTGGCCAAATCTTTAATGCAACACGTCCAACAACTTCAGATACTGGAACCATGCCATTATTTAGATCCAAGTGAAACCGAGAATCCTCCGAGTTACCACGATTATCGCCCATTACAAAGACGTGTCCTTCTGGTACCAACACACTGAAGGTTACTTGATCAGTGGTTGCCCCTTTCTTTATATAAGTCTCGTCGATGCCTACTCCGTTAACCATAATTCGACCTTGGGCATCACAGCATTCGACAGTATCTCCTGCAACACCAATAACGCGTTTCACTAAATCATTACCCGAGTTGGCTGGGACAATTCCAATCCCTTGCAGTACGCGACCTACGGGTGTGTCATATGGATTTGGAAAGCCTTCTCCGAGCCAACTTCCTGGGTCATGAAAGACCACTACGTTGAAACGATCTATACCAGTGAGCTGAGTGGAGATTTTGGAAACGATAATTCGATCGTTTTCTTGCAAAGTGTCTTCCATCGAAGCACTGGGAACGTAGAAAGCTTGAATCAAAAAAGTTCGCACCAAAATGGATAAAATTAATGCAGTGCCAATTACGACAACTATTTCCCGCAATAAACTCGGCTGCTTTTTGGATTTATCTTTTTTGTGGCCCATGGTCTTCTCATCATACTTTTAGGTATAAAAAATTGAGGGCCCACCACCAGGTGAGCCCTCAATTACTAAAGTCTTAATCGTTGTCGCGAAGTTCTTTGATCTTGGCCTTTTTGCCACGTAGATCGCGCAAGTAGTAAAGCTTGGCACGACGAACATCGCCACGGCTGACCAATTCAATCTTTTCAACAATTGGTGAGTGCAATGGGAAGGTGCGCTCGACGCCAGTTCCAAAGCTAACTTTGCGAACTGTGAAGGTCTCGCGAAGTCCACCACCATGGCGACGAATAACTACGCCTTGGAAAATCTGAATACGGGAACGGGTACCTTCAACAACTCGAACGTGAACTTTCACGTTATCGCCTGGGCGAAAGTCTGGGATTCCG
>CANJRK010000112.1 GCA_947476765.1 Actinomycetota bacterium | reverse complement strand
GCAATTTTGATCGCAGCTATTGCGCATGCGGAGTTAGCAACTCTTCGACCATTTACTCAAGGTTCGTATTTAGTTGCCCGTGCTAGCACTCGGTTGATCTTGGCGTCACGCGATGTGGATCCTGGCGGATTAGTAATAAGTGAGTACGGCGCATTTTTGCTAGGCCGGCCGGCTTATGTAAAAGCACTCACTGGATACATGTTGGGAACGCAAGCTGGCATGCTCGCTTGGATCCAGTGGCAGGGAAATGCGATTCGCCAGGGTATTGAAATGGCTAAACAACTGGCCGAAATGGCCGATACCAACAAGTAACTTGAATTTTTCGCAAAGATTCGTAACGCTTTAACTGACTACTTTTTGTAGCCATCATCGATACACCCCCCGTATCGATTAGAAGACCCCCTCCCCCCGAGGGGGTCTTCGCTTTTCCACAACGTATTTAGGCTCACAGGCAATAACTATTGCTTTCAAATTGGTTTTGGATTAGTCACTATCAAGAAATTCGACTTTAGATATGGCTAGGAGTAATTATGCATGCCTTATTGGTTACCAATGATGAACGTGTAATTCAAGAATTCAAAAAAATTGTAGCTGTTACGCAAACTCAATTAGTCATTACTGACTTACCAAGTGATTCACAGATAGCTCTGGCATATCGAGTGTTTGTGGCTCAAGATATGGAAACCATACGAATTACCCATAACGATATAGTTTTCGTGGTTGTGGGTGCTACTGACTCCAAGACCTGGCAAAGCGCCTTGCAGTTAAATGCCAATCAAGTAGCAACAATTCCGGACTCTCGAGACTGGTTGATTGCAAACCTAACCACTCCCAGTTCCATAAAAGGACTATGTGTTGGAGTTATTCCAGCGGTGGGTGGTGCAGGTGCTTCAATTCTGGCGTCAGGATTGTCGTTTCACGCCCGACAGCTCTTTAGCGAAGTAGTGCTGGTGGATTTCGATTTTGATTCAGCGGGGCTGGACCTGATTTATGGCCTTGAAGGTCAACCTGGGATGAGATGGCACGATTTCGAAGCATTGACTGGAGCAATTAGCAGCAAAGACATATTTCGCAGTTTGCCGAATCGTGACGGTGTCGGACTACTAACCCACGGCACAGTGCAACGCCCACCAGAGTCATTGCCAGTTCGACAGATTTTGGAACAACTGCATCGTGGCTGCGAGTTGGTAGTTGCTGATCTACCTAGATTCAGGCGACAAAGTCATATAGTCGATGTACTGGAAAACTGTGACATTGCCTTAGTTGTTACACCAGCAACAGTTCGCGGAATCACCACGACCAAACAACTGCTGAGTGAGTTAAATGACCAAGTTTCGACGATCGAGTTAGTCGTGCGCAAAGTACCAGGATCTAATCTTGACCCACTAAATATTGCTGAGATGTTGGAAACACCACTTGCGGCTACGTTGAATACTGATACGCGAATTGTTGAGCAAGTTGAGCAAGGTTTTGGAATGGCTGGAATTCATCTCGGTGGATTCACAAGAAGCATGAACTCCTTGGCTCATCGCATGGCAAACATTCTTGAATACTCAAATGCAGCCTGATGATTTAGACAAAGTTCGTCAGTTCTTTATAACTAACCAGACTGAGCCCTCTATTGATTTAGTGAGTGAAATAGTTCGAGACCTATTCCCAGCTAGCTCGCAATATGAATTAGTCGAACTCGTGGACCAAGCGATTTCGTCGCTATTTGGCATGGGCCCATTAGAGCACTTACTTCTACTTCCCGGTATCACCGACATTTTGGTTAATCGATTCGATGATGTTTGGATCAACGAAGGCACTGGATTACGTAAAACAAATGTCAGTTTTGGAAGTGAAGCGGCTGCACGTGAATTTGCAATACAACTTGCCGTGCGCGGACATCGCAGATTGGATGAACTTCATCCCTTCGTTGATCTGCAATTACCTAACGGCATGCGATTTCATGCGGTATTACCTCCACTTGCGGTTAATGGAACAGCAATTTCAATTAGAGTCCCAGCGCCAGCCACGCTGACATTAGCTGAACTCCATGGGCATGGATTTATGACATCTTCTATGTATCGCATTCTCGTCGAAATTATTGAAAAGCGGCACAGTTTCTTAATTAGCGGTGGAACGGGAAGCGGCAAGACAACTTTGCTCGGTGCCATGCTGTCACTCGTTAATCCAACCAATCGAATTTTGATCATTGAAGATGCCACTGAACTAAAAATCAATCATCCGCATGTGGTCGCAGTGCAAGCCCGATTGGCCAACAGCGAAGGACTAGGTCAAATCGCCATGACTGACCTAGTCAGACAATCACTACGAATGCGACCTGATCGGATAGTTGTAGGCGAGGTACGTGGTCGAGAAATTAGCGACTTGCTTTTAGCGCTGAATACTGGTCACAACGGAAGTGCTACCACCATTCACGCGAATAGTATTTCTACTGTCCCGACTCGAATCGAAGCTTTGGGATTGCTCGCCGGATTACCGCGCGCAGCAATTCACTCTCAAATGATTTCGGCGTTCGAATTTGTCATACAACTTAGTGATTTTCAAAATGGAAAGCGTGGCATTGCAGACATCGCCAAATTCAAACAGGGACCCAATGGCATAGTTGAGATCGAGAGTTTGCTTAATTCAGAACCCACCTCTGCCGTGGCTTTGGTTGCTTGATGAGGGTTCTGCTCGGAGTGCTAATCGCGGTGTCAAGCTATTTTGCAATCGCGCCGCTTCCAACTGTGTCATGGCAGCAGGCTCTTATTCCACAGCGCGCGATTCGTCTAAAGCGACCCAATCTTGCAGTGAACTTTGATCTAAAGATGCAATTCATTTATGGAGTTAAGTCACAACTTTTGTCCGGAGCTACTCACGTAGCAGCATTGCGATTTTCACTGAATCGACTACCAAGTCAATTTCTGGTTACCACTAGAAAAGCAATAGAGATCGAAGCCGATATCTCAAAGGCATTATCCACAGATTCCCAGATTCATGATTTTCCAGAGCTTCTCGAATATGCAGCAATCATGGAAGCAAGTTCTATTTCAGGAGGAAGTTCGACCCAAGCGCTTTCCGAGTTGACGAGCTCGATGCTAAAAACCAAATCGTTTGAAGAATTGGTTTCAACTGAACTGGCGAGCACAAAAGCTACGGTAATGGTTTTGGCTGGGTTGCCGATCATCGGAGCAGGTCTGAGTTTGATACTTGGGTCCCAATCCCTTACTTGGCTGTTGCACTCAACGGGCGGACACTTTTGTTTGCTTCTTGGACTCACCATGGAGTCACTTGGCTGGATTTGGGTAAATCGACTATTAGATAGAGCCTTGAAGGACAACGAATGATTTTGCTAGCCGTAATTACTGTGGTTGCAGCTTCTTACCTAAGCATTCCGTTGCCACATAAACCGAAATCAATACGACATAAAACTGCAAGGAAAATGTCTAACGCCGGTTTCCCCGCAACAATAAATGAAGTGTTAGAAACTTTGCGCCTTGTTCGCCTATGTTTAACCTCAGGCATGACAGTCGTTGGCGCCTTGCAGTTTGTGCAGGTTCGGATGAATGAACCAATTTCGGGCGAGCTAGAAAGAGCACTCTACACAAATCAACTAGGCCGACCACTGGAAGCTGCGCTAACGGAGTTGGCTGTGCAAAATACTAATTGGCAGCCAATGACAGATTCAATGATTGCTGGGCTGAGATCGGGAAACTCAATCCTTGAGCAACTTGC
>CANJRK010000111.1 GCA_947476765.1 Actinomycetota bacterium | reverse complement strand
GGCACAGTAAAAGTAAGCGCTGCGTGGTTGATTGAACAGGCTGGCTTTAATAAAGGATTTACCTTAAACGGTCGGGCCGCACTATCAAGTAAACACACTTTGGCAATTACAAATCTTGGAAATGCAACTAGTGCTGATATCTCAGAACTTGCTGATCACATTGTGCAAGGCGTGAAAGCTAAGTTCGAAATTGAACTAAAACCCGAAGCTACTTTTATCAGCTAAACGAATCGACTGAAGAACTTCCGATTGCCTATTTGCAAATTATGCTGGTACAGGTATAATTGAGAAATGACCGTTGGATTCCTGATTACAACAGCTCGTAATAATTCTGGCCTAACCCAGGCTGAGTTAGCATCTAGAGCTGGAACCTCACAAGCAGCCATTGCTCGCTACGAGAGCGACCGAGTATCGCCATCTGTCAGCACACTTGAACGCGTATTGCGAGCCGCAGGTGAGGAACTTCTGTTATCGAGCTCGCGCGGCAGCCAAACAGATCTATCAAGTGCCAAAGCCCAACTGGTACGACGGCACAAAGTAGAGATTAATAATTTGGCCAGATCTCATGGGGCTCGCAATATTCGACTCTTTGGGTCCGTTGTTCGAGGTGAAGATACTGTTAAAAGTGATATCGATTTTTTGGTTGATGCCCCACATGAAAAGGCGCTGTCAATTTCGATTTCACTGCAAGCTGCACTTGAGAAATTACTGGGATGCAAGGTAGATGTCTCGCCAGAGTCGATTTTGAAACCTCATGTGCGCAAGTCAGCCTTAAAGGAAGCAGTTGCAATTTGAGTACTCGATCTGATTTGGATTGGTTACAAGATATCTCTGCTGCCGCTGAACGAATCAAAAGATCTATTGAAATTAATCCAGCTGATGAATTCGAGGAAATGATTTTTGACGCAATTCAATACAACTTGATCTGTATCGGCGAGGCAGTGAGACAACTTTCAAATTTTCTTAAGCAAACTAACCCAAGCATTCCTTGGCAACTTGTCACAGGCTTGAGAAATCGACTTACACATGAATATTTTCAGGTCTCTAGAGAACACGTGGAAGCTGTAATTGCCGATCACCTAGTTCCATTTATTGATCAATGTCATCAGATTATGAACAACTTAACTAAACAAATCGACTGAAGAACTTTCGATTATTTGCAACTAAGCGATACAAGCCAGCAGCAACCCAAGATGTAGGTGGAATAAAAGTTAACCACCCAACTGCGCCCCATAGTCCGCCACGTATCCTTAAAATTTTCCCTACCGCTTTTGCGCCACGATATTTCTTGACACCGACATCGGTGTGTTCGATTAACCAGACGGAATGCGCTAATTGTTCTGCTGTGAGGCCATAACTTTCGGATAGTTTAGTGCTCGGCACATTAGTCCAACCCTTTGAAACTATCCGTGCCAATTTAGCTGCGGTACGTTGGCAAAAGCCACAGTCGCCATCGGTGATTAAAATTGTAGACATCAAAATGGTGGCTCAAATCCGCGCAACATATCTACAAAGGCCTTGACCCAAGACTTAATGCTTGCGAAAAGGCCTTTAGTAGTTTTCATCGCTAACCCATAAATGGGTATTGGTAATTCTGCGCCGGCACCATAGTTTCCTTGATGCTGCGATCGCTGGTCCAGCGCATCAAGTTAATTGCTGCGCCCGCCTTGTCATTGGTGCCCGAGGCTCGTGCGCCACCAAATGGCTGTTGCCCAACAACTGCGCCAGTTGGCTTGTCGTTTATGTAGAAGTTTCCAGCAGCAAAACGCAGTGCATGTGACATCTCGTTAACAGCATCGCGATCTTGGGCAATGATGGCTCCGGTAAGTGCGTACTTAGCGATACCTTCCATTTGGGCCAAGGTTTCGCGCCACTTGTTATCTTCATAGACGTGAATGGCCAAGACTGGGCCAAAGTATTCGTCCGTAAAGAATTCAACTGTTGGGTCACTGCCAACAAGAACTGTTGGGCGGATGAACCAACCTTCGCTCTTGTCGTACGTGCCGCCAGCAACGACATCAATGGACTTCTCGGCATGTGCCCGATCGATTGCACCGGAAACTCGATTAAATGCTTTTTCGTCAATTACTGCGGTCATAAAGTTACTGAAATCAGAAGCGTGACCCTGTTTAATGCCTTCAACTTCGGCCTGGAAGTCATCCTTTATGGCATTCCAAATACTGCGTGGCACGTAAGCTCGCGATGCAGCCGAACACTTTTGTCCTTGGAATTCAAATGAGCCTCGGATCATTGCAGTAATAAGGGTGCGATGTTCGGCTGAGGGATGCGCGAAAATGAAATCTTTGCCGCCAGTTTCACCAACTAGACGTGGGTAAGACTTGTAGTTTGCAATATTGTTGCCAACGGTTTTCCATAAGTGTTGGAATACCGGTGTTGAACCAGTGAAGTGAATGCCGGCTAAGTCTGGATCTGCCAGCGCAACGTCTGAAACCGCCAAGCCATCGCCGGTAACCATGTTGATTACACCTGGTGGCAAGCCGGCAGCAGTTAGCAAATCCATAGTCATCGAAGCGGCAACTTGTTGTGTTGGCGATGGTTTCCACACGACGGTGTTACCCATCAAGGCTGGCGCAGTTGGCAAGTTTCCTGCAATCGCTGTGAAGTTAAACGGGGTAATTGCGTAAACAAAACCTTCAAGCGGGCGATGGTCAGTGCGATTCCAAACTCCAGGAGATGACACTGGTTGTTCTTGCAAAATCTGGCGCGCAAAGTGCACATTAAAGCGCCAGAAGTCGATTAGTTCACAAGTTGAATCAATCTCGGCTTGGTAGGCAGTCTTTGACTGACCCCAAACTGTTGCAGCTAAAATCTTGTTTCGCCACGGACCTGATAACAAATCTGCGGCGCGCAAGATAACTGCGGCACGCTCATCAAATGGTAAATCTCGCCACATCGGGCTGGCCGCTTTAGCCGCCGCGATAGCGCTAGTTGCATCAGCATGCGTGGAGTTAGCTGTCACGCCCAGTACTCGGGAATGTTCATGCGGGCTGCGAACTTCAATCTTTTCGCCCGTGGCCATCACCTTCTTGCCGCCGATAACATTTGGCAGCTCGTGAGTTGTGGCAACTAAGTCTTTGAGTCCTTGCTCTAGCCCAGCTCGCTCTGGCGTTCCTGGAGCGAAAGTGCCAATTGGCTCGTTATAAGGGGCGGGAACATTTGTGATTGCATCCATAGGTACATCCTGACACTTACCTATCTATAAGCAAGAATGGACCCATGCGCGCATGGGTCCCAGTACAGCCTGAACATTTAACAAGTTTGCAAAGCGCTGCGCAGTTTGCATGCGATTTGGGTTTCGTGGTCACTCCCGAGTGGGCACAATCCTGGGACGAAACCGACCCAGAAGTGCTGGAAGCTCAGATTCTGGCGGATGCCGGCCAACACAGTCGGCTGGTGATAGTTTGCGAATGCCAAGGATCTATCACTAATGCCGATTCGGGCCAGATCGCGGTTTCTGGCCCAGTTATAAAAGCCAACGTTTATGCGGTTTTTGCCGCTAATTCCGTTAATCCGCAGGACTTTCTTTGGTTTGGGCCCACCGAGCTGCCAGAGGCCTTGGCTTGGCACTCAAGTTGACCGAGTGCCAAATCCTGCTTACATTTGGATTAGCACTCTAAAGCCTCGGGTGCTAATTCAAATCGAGTAATAACAGGAGACACGACGTGTCGGTCAACATTAAGCCACTTGAGGATCGCATCCTCGTTCAGTCACTAGAAGC
>CANJRK010000110.1 GCA_947476765.1 Actinomycetota bacterium | reverse complement strand
GAAGCATCTGGACGGAATTGGCGATTCTGGAATTGCGGAACTAAATATTCCTACTGGAATCCCGTTAGTTTATGAATTGGATGAAAACCTAAAACCAATAGTTGCTGGTGGAAAGTATTTAGATCCCGATGCTGCTGCTACTGCGGCGGCAGCTGTAGCAAACCAAGGCAAAAATTGATTAACGCTTTTGCGCTGTAAAGATTTAGCGGCGAGTCATTTCATTTATCTTTGGTCGAATGTCAGCAAGGTAAACACCGCAGGCAATTAACCCGATTACTCCGGTAAAGCCCCAAGGGCTAAACAAAATGTGTCCCAAAATACTGCCAATCGTGATTGCCAGCCAAATGTTCTTAGTCTGTCGATTTAAAAATGGGAAAGCTTCAGCCGGTGCTTTCAATACATCCGATAACGCCCAAGCTTTAATGCCCAATGCAATATATCCAGAGATTAACCAAATTAAGTCAACGGTAGCTTCCACGATTTTCCTATCTACGATTCTTTAAAGTCTAATCAAACTTTTGGCAGACATGATTTGCCATAGCCAAGGCACTGGTCCACGCTGGCGAAACTGAATTAAGCAGATGTGTTGAGTTCTCATCGCCCCGAACGACAAAATCCATTTCTAATTTCTTATTCTTAACGTCCAGGAGTTGGGCCCTAATGCCTGGACGCCCACGCTCAGTGAAATCTTTTGGTTTGACACTTGGAACTAAATATTGAGCTTGTGAAACCAAATGTTTTTGCAAGTACTTTGGCATTTCCGTACGAATCAATCCCAAAACATCATGATGTTTACTCGTTAAAAACTTGGGATAGATACCAACTATGTTCATGATTTCTTTTGGGCTAAGTCCGCTTACTCCGGAATAACTCTCGCGGGAGAAAATTGGTATTGCAGTTGGACCAATCTTGGCCCGACCATCAACTGTGACTGTTAAATGAACACCAAGGAATGGATTTCGAACGTCCGGCACTGGATACACATGTCGTTGTAAAGTTCCAGGTGCCCAATTGCCATACCAATACAAGCCCTTGAAGGGCAGCATTTGATAGTCATCGCAGAAGCCAAATGGCTTTGCAATTTTGTCGGCGTATAGACCAGCAGCATTAATAATGTGACCGATTGAATAATTACCCAGATTTGTAATTATGCGATTAGGTGCTGTTGAAGTTACTTGATGTCCTAACTTTAAAAGTGCTCCTTCTCTAAGCACTTTGTCCGCTAATGCCTGCGTGACCGCGAGCGGATTTGCTACTGCAGTATTTGGTGACCAAAGCGCAATCTGTTCAGTTTGTGCCAACGGCTCTAATTCCGCGAGCCGATCAACAGATACAATTTCCGTTGTTACCCCGTTGGCATTCCCGCGATTATGCAACTCATGCAAAACCTGGACTTCGGAGGCATTTTGGGCAACAACGACTTTGCCGGTTTCCTTGATTGCGATACCTTCACTCGCGCAAAATTCGCGCAGCAGTTGGTTGCCGTCTCGCGTTAGAGCGGCCTTGAGCGAATCTGGGGAGTAATAAAAGCCCGCATGTAAAACGCCACTATTGCGACCACTTGCATGTTGACCAACGGTAGTTTCTTTATCGAAAACAGCAATCTTGGCATCTGGGTGAAGCTCGCGCAGGCGATTAGCCATGGCCAACCCAACAATGCCAGCTCCGATGACCCCGAAATCAAAATTCTTAGCTGTCATCAGCCAGTAATCTACTCAGAAACTCCAGCGGTACCGGCTACTTCAATTTCGATATCTGATAACTCGCCTTTGAATTCACCACGCATGTTGAACTTGGCATCTTCGCCTTCGCCTTCAACATCCACGATGACAATTTCGCCTGGCTTCAGATCACCAAAAAGCATCTTTTCACTCATCGGATCTTCAATCTCGCGTTGAATGGTGCGACGAAGTGGCCGAGCGCCAAGTACTGGGTCGTACCCACGCTTAGCTAGCAATGCCTTTGCAGCAGAAGTTAACTCGATTGCCATGTCCTTGTCCTTGAGGCGCGAGTCCAATTTGGCGATCATTAAGTCAACGATCTCGACAATTTCATCTTCACTTAACTGGTGGAACACAATGATGTCATCAATGCGGTTAAGGAATTCGGGACGGAAATGCGTCTTTAATTCGTCATTGACTTTGGCCTTCATTCGATCGTAAGAAGTTGCCGTGTCATTACCGTCAGCAAAGCCAAGACTTACGCCCTTGGCAATGTCACGAGTTCCCAGGTTCGTGGTCATGATGATTACGGTGTTCTTGAAGTCAACAACGCGACCCTGTGCATCAGTTAAGCGACCATCTTCCAAAATCTGCAGCAAGGAGTTAAAGATATCTGGATGAGCCTTTTCGACTTCGTCAAAAAGCACAACGCTAAATGGCTTACGTCGAACCTTCTCAGTTAATTGCCCGCCTTCTTCGTAACCAACAAATCCTGGAGGTGATCCGAACAAGCGTGAAACAGTGTGCTTTTCGGAGTACTCAGACATGTCCAACTGGATCAATGAATCTTCATCGCCGAACAAGAATTCAGCTAGCGTCTTGGAGAGTTCGGTTTTACCAACACCAGATGGGCCAGCGAATATAAATGAGCCGCCTGGACGCTTGGGATCCTTTAGGCCAGCACGAGTACGACGGATCGCTTGTGACAATGCCTTGATTGCTTGCTCTTGGCCAATAACTCGCTTATGCAGTTCGCCTTCCATATGAAGTAGTCGTTGCGACTCTTCCTCGGTTAGCTTAAATACTGGAATTCCAGTTGATGCTGCCAAAACTTCAGCAATTAACTCTTCATCAACTGTGGCAACAACATCCATGTCGCCGTCTTTCCATTCCTTTTCACGAGTTGCCCGCGATGCAATCAAATTCTTTTCATCATCGCGAAGTGAAGCTGCCCGTTCAAAGTCTTGGCCATCAATTGCTGATTCCTTTTCAAGGCGAACTGCAGCAATCTTGTCATCAATTTCGCGCAAATCTGGTGGTGCAGTCATGCGACGAATCCGCAAGCGTGCCCCAGCTTCATCGATCAAGTCAATTGCCTTGTCTGGCAAGAACCGGTCACTGATGTATCGATCGGCCATGGTTGCAGCACCAACCAATGCAGCATCGGTGATGGTGACGCGGTGATGATTTTCATAGCGATCCCGAAGGCCTTTAAGAATTTCAATGGTCTGCGCGATTGTTGGTTCATTCACCTGAATTGGCTGGAAACGTCGCTCCAAAGCGGCGTCTTTTTCGATGTACTTACGATACTCATCCAAAGTTGTTGCGCCAATGGTCTGAAGTTCACCGCGGGCAAGCATTGGCTTCAAAATACTGGCAGCATCAATTGCGCCTTCGGCCGCGCCAGCGCCAACTAATGTGTGCATTTCATCTATGAAAATGATGATATCGCCACGAGTTTTGATTTCTTTCAAAACTTTCTTAAGGCGTTCTTCGAAATCGCCACGGTAACGTGATCCGGCAACTAAAGCACCTAGGTCAAGTGAGTAAATTTGCTTGTCCTTTAGCGTCTCCGGAACTTCACCCTTAACTACATTTTGCGCCAAGCCTTCTACGACTGCAGTCTTGCCAACGCCAGGTTCACCAATTAAAACTGGGTTATTTTTGGTGCGACGAGAAAGTACCTGCATGACGCGTTCGATTTCCTTTACGCGACCAATTACTGGATCGAGCTGACCTTCGCGAGCTGCTTGCGTTAAGTTTCGACCAAATTGATCAAGTACCAAAGAAGTAGACGGAGTTCCTTCGGCCGGACCAGAACCTTGCTGTT
>CANJRK010000109.1 GCA_947476765.1 Actinomycetota bacterium | reverse complement strand
TGGTATCCACCCAGAGTACGTAGACACCACAGTCACTTGTGGTTGCGGAAATACATTTACAACTCGTAGCACCCAAAAGACCGGTGTTATCCACGCTGACGTATGCAGCGCTTGCCACCCGTTCTACACGGGCAAGCAGAAAATTCTTGACACTGGTGGCCGTGTTGCCAAGTTCGAGAAGCGCTTCGGTAAGCAGTCCTAGCTTTTTAAATGAGGTGTTGTCGTCGTCTTCGGATGATGACAGCGCCTCATTTTTTATCTCTGCATAACTTTTAGCACCACTTACCTAAGGACATTTGATGGCACAAGACTTCAACAAGGTTGAAGCAATGGTTACTGAGCTCGACGAGCTCGAAACCAAACTCAGCGATCCAGCAACGCACAGCAACCCAAATGAAGCGCGTCGAATTGGTAAGCGTCACGCCGAATTAAAGCCAGTTGTTGCTAAATATCGTGAATGGCTACAGCTTCGTGATGATGAAATTGCAGCTCGAGAAATGGGCGACGAAGATGCCGCGTTCCTAGCCGAAGCCGAAGAGATGGCAATTTCTCGCGACACTGCTGCTGAAAAACTTCAAGAGATGTTGATTCCACGCGATCCAATGGATGGCAATGATGTAATTCTTGAAATCAAGGCTGGGGCAGGTGGCGAAGAGTCAGCATTGTTCGCTGGCGACTTAATGCGCATGTATTTGAAATTTGCGGAAAAGCGGGGATGGGCTACGCAAGTTTTAGAAGCAGAAGAATCTGACATGGGTGGTTATAAAGATATTGCAATTGCTGTTAAGTCAAAAGGTGTAGTCGCTCCAGAAGATGCCCCATTTGCAAACCTAAAGTTTGAAGGTGGAGTACACCGAGTACAACGTGTTCCTGTCACGGAATCTCAAGGAAGAATCCATACTTCGGCCGCAGGTGTATTGGTATTGCCAGAAGCTGAAGAAGTTGACGTAACCATTGATCCAAACGATCTGCGTATTGACGTTTTTCGCTCATCCGGTCCTGGTGGCCAGAGCGTTAACACAACTGACTCGGCAGTTCGTATTACGCACGTTCCAACGGGGATTGTGGTTTCCTGCCAGAACGAAAAATCTCAGCTCCAGAATAAAGAATCTGCCATGCGAATTTTGCGAGCTCGCATGTTAGCCGCGGCGCAAGAGGCCGCAATGGCTGCTGCATCCGATGCCCGCAAGAGTCAGGTCCGTACCGTCGATCGGTCGGAGCGAATTCGAACCTATAACTTTCCCGAAAACCGATTGGCTGATCATCGGGTTGGATTTAAGAGCAATAATCTAGATGCAGTAATGAACGGTGACTTAGATCCAGTAATCGGTGCTTGTATCGAAGCGGACACCAAGGAACGACTCGCAACGCTAGGAGATTAATAATGGCTGAACCAGTTAAAGGCCCGGCTTCCTACTTTCCGTCAATCGAGAAGAATTACGGCAAGAAGATTGATGAATGGATGAAAATCCTCAAGAAAGCAAAAATTGAAAAGCATATGGAGATGGTGACTTTTCTAAAGGACGAATACGGCATGGGGCATGGGCATGCAAATGCACTAGTCGGTCACTTTAGATCCCAGAAGTAATCAATGACTAGCGAAACTACGGCTCTGTTAAGTAGTGCTGTTGCCCTACTAAACCAGGCTGGAGTTTCTAGCCCGCAAGCAGATGCTGAATTGCTCCTTGCCCATGCCTGTGGTGTGGCACGTTCGCAACTTATACAAGTTTCCGAAATCTCAGCAGACCAAGTATTTGACTTCAACGCTCTGGTAGCCCGACGAGCAAACCGCGTTCCTCTACAACACCTAACAGGTATCGCATACTTTCGTCACTTAGAACTGGCAGTTGGTCCAGGCGTATTCGTGCCACGCCCAGAAACTGAACTTTTGGTTGAGGCTGCAATCGTGCGCTTAAAAGCTATCCCGGCACCGCGCAATGTTGTTGATCTTTGCTCAGGAAGTGGAGCGATCGCACTTTCAATTGCATTAGAAGTTCCTGGAACCATAGTGCTCGCGGTAGAACTTTCCGAGGACGCCGTGAAGTGGTTAGCGCACAACGTAGTTGATCATGCGGCGCAACTTGAATCGGTGGGTTCGCACGTATTCATACACCATGGAAATGCCGGAGACCGAACTTTACTTGCAGACATGGTCGGACAGCTTGATGCAGTAGTTGCTAATCCGCCTTACATTCCGCAGGACATGATTCCACGTGACCCCGAAGCCAGAGATCATGATCCTGCGATGGCATTGTTTAGCGGAGAAGATGGATTAGATGTTGCTCGCGAAGTTGCCTGGGTAGGTGCTGACTTATTGCGCCCAGGTGGATTCTTTGGAATGGAGCATGCCGATGTGCAAGGCGAAAGTGTCCCAGCATTACTGAATTCCATGTCGGGAATTTGGCAAGAAGTAAAAGACAATCAGGACTACAACAAATTGCCTAGGTTTACTACCGCAGTTCGAGCAAATGAACCAAGCGTAGGAAGATAGACCCGTGTCCCAAACTTTCACAGTAACTGCACAAACTTCAGATTCTGATGTGCAAGTAGCGGTAGCGAAGGCAATTGCTGCAATTTCCGACGGGGGACTTGTCGTGCTGCCAACTGATACTTCATATGCCGTAGTTTGCGACGCGTTCAACACAGCTGCCGTAACTAAATTACGAATGGCTAAAAAGCAGATTGCCGAGATTTCCTTACCGGTTGCGGCGGCATCGCTTGAAACCATCCAAGGTGTTGCGAACTTTTCGGTGCTTGCCAAAGATTTAGCAAGTGCAATTTGGCCAGGGGCACTAACCATTTTGACGATTCCGCAAGATTCCCTTTCCTGGAATATTGGCCAAGTAGATTCGGCACTAGCCGTTCGAGTTCCGCATCATGAAACTGCACTTGCGGTCCTAGCAGGGGTGGGGCCGTGCATTCTGACGGGAGCACAGCAGGTCGGGCAGGGCACGATCCAAACCGTGGAACAGGCTCAGAATCAGCTAGGCGAGCTAGTAGATATTTATTTAGATGGTGGGCATTTAATGGGAGCCAAATCGACGGTCATTGACGCCACCACAGACAATTTGCGCCTCATCAGAGCCGGAGCCATTTCCCTAGAGCGCATCCGGCAAGTACTTCCCGGCGTGATTGACGCCTCAGCAACAAATTAGTTTCGCCCTTAGACTGGTATCTCTGCGCGCTACTGCCAGAGTTACCAAAGGTGAATACGATGAGTGAAACTTTTTTCGGATCTGACTTTGCTGAATTGCAATCAACAGATCCAGAGATTGCAAATGTGCTGCTAGAAGAGCTAACTCGCTTGCGTACTGGGATTCAGTTAATTGCATCTGAGAATTTCACTTCGCCTGCAGTATTAACAGCCCTTGGCTCAACGTTAAGTAACAAGTACGCCGAAGGTTATCCAGGAAAGCGATACTACGGTGGTTGCGAAGTTGTAGATGTGGCAGAAACGATCGGAATTGAAAGAGCTAAAGAACTTTTCGGCGCTGATCACGCAAACTTGCAACCACATTCTGGTGCAAGCGCGAACATCGCGGTATTTGGCGCATTCCTGCAGCCTGGTGACACATATTTAGCAATGTCATTGCCACATGGTGGCCATTTAACACACGGCGCTGGTGTCTCTTACTCTGGAAAATGGTTTAACCCAGTTCACTATGGCGTTGCTGAGGGAACTGAAAATATCGATTACGACCAATTGCGGGATCTGGCTCGCGAGCACAAGCCAAAGATGATTATCGCTGGTGGCTCAGCAATTCCACGCTT
>CANJRK010000108.1 GCA_947476765.1 Actinomycetota bacterium | reverse complement strand
TCCGTGCCTGTTTGCGAATCCGTTTCTGACGTGTAATGCGAGCAACTTTAGTGATCCAGATTTAGCGCCTGGTGAAACAGGTACGATCTCAATGGAATTTTCAACTACGGGAACTAGTGCGCTTGAAATCACGGGGGAAGTCACCGGCAGCGCGACAGATGGCGACCCAAATAGCGAGAACAACTTTGCATCCGCTTTGCTGAACATAATTCCCGCCACTGAAATTCCAGAGGAAACATTCCCGCCAGGGCCAAATACCGCACCGAATGTTGAAGACATAGCCGCTGAGACAGACCAAGGTACTACCGTTGTAATCGATGTATCCGATGCAATTTCTGATGCCGAATTCGATGAACTCGAAATTGTAGATACCACAACGCCTACCGATGAATCTGGAACTATTACGCAATCTGGAACGGCATTGACGTTTAAGCCAGCAAGTGAATTTTCAGGCGAAACATCATTTGACTACACAGTTAGTGACATTCGGGGTGCACAAACTACAGGAACAATAACTGTGACGGTTTACCCGAATGAGTTGCCAGCTGCAGGTGGTGGTTCATTGCTCGAAAGAATTGCAATAGTTATTTCAAACATATTTTCGTAAGCGAGTCATTGATTAATCCAATGCCCATTAACTCGACTCGAAAACTTGCCTTGGTTGGAATTGTTTCAATTCTGGTAATAGGTGTTGGAATTGTCGTAACGTCTAGATTTCCAGCAAGCCAACTTAGCCCAACTGAATCATTGGTTCTAATTCCAAGCGCAAGTCCAAACGTCGAAAGCTCTCCAATACCGCCTAATCCGGAGCAACCCATAATTGGCAGGCTTTCAATAGCAAGTGCCGGAATTTTTGATCTACCAATCGTTATTGGTACTGACACGAAGACTCTTGATACCGGTATGGCTGGTGCTTATGATTGGTCTGGCCCGGGCGAAAATGGAGTTTTTGCGGTTACCGCACATCGCGTTGGGGCAGGTGGTCCGTTTCTAAATTTAGACAAAATTGCAATTGGCGAATCGATTTACGTTATCTCGGCCAAGGGGCAGAACTTTGAGTATCAAGTTACCTCAGTAAAGGTCGTTAAACCCAGTGCTACCGAGGTACTTAAAGGCCCAAAGAATGAGTCAAGAATTGTTCTCATCACGTGTACACCAATTTCTACATATTCGGATCGGCTTGTGGTGACTGGCGAGTTAGTTAACTAATCGTTATGGGTCCGTGGTCACTTTGCTCAGATGGCATACTCAAATCATGACTTTTGCTGCGAACACTTGGTATTCAAATCCAGCTGCACGTAACTGGTCAATACCATCGCCAGCAAAAGAAGTGGCGCGGTTTCATCAGAGCTTGCCTAATTATGCAGTGACTCCCTTGATTGAGTTACCAGAAGTTGCGTACGAATTGGGTATTGGTCGCTTATTCGTTAAAGATGAATCTGCTCGAATGAATCTTTCGGCTTTTAAAATCTTGGGCGCAGCTTGGGCAGTTGCCCAGGCCCTAACCAATGGTGCCAACCCAGCAGATATCGATGAAGTTAAGGCTGCAATTGATGCGGAAAACAAACCAACACTTATTGCTGCTACTGATGGCAATCACGGCCGAGCCGTTGCTCACATGGCTAAGCGTCTGGGCCTGGAATGCGCCATCGTAATTCCGGGCGGGGTTAGCGAGCAGGCCATTAACAACATTGCTGGTGAGGGCGCCGAAATTACCTTGATTGACGGTGACTATGACGAAGCCGTTGAACTGGCCAAGGAAATCACTTCAACTTTAGATAATGCAATTCACATACAAGATATGTCTTGGCCCGGATACGAACAAATCCCGAATTGGATCATTGAAGGTTACACAACTCTTTGCGTAGAAACTGATGAGCAACTCCAAGAACTTGGCAGCGACCCAGCAGATTTGGTGGCAGTTCCAGTTGGTGTAGGTGCCTTCTTGCATGCCGTGTTGGCGCACTATCGCAGCCAGCCTGAGCGTCATCCGGTTGTCTTGAGTGTGGAAGCCGTTGGCGCAGCTTGTGTATTGCGGTCCTTGCAAGCCGGTGAGTTAACCAGCGTGCAAACTGTGCCAACAATAATGGCTGGGATGAATTGCGGCACGCCATCGTCGGATTCCTGGCCAGCACATAAGGCTGGTGTTGATGCCGCCGTTGCCCTAACTGATGACCAAACTCGAGCCGACCTTAAAGTCTTGGCTGACTACGGCATAGATGCTGGCCCATGTGGCGCGGCAACTTTGGCTGGGGTTCGACTAGCCCTGAGCACACCACAACGCCGCGATGAACTTGGCATTACCAAAGATTCAGTAATCGTTTTGTTCAGCACTGAAGGCCGCGCTGCTAATCCACTGCAATAGGAGATCTGATGTCCAAATACAACCTTGATGACCCCGTTGAGTTGCTGTGTGCACTTACCGAGATTAATTCGGTCAACAGCACGCTGGTCCCAGGTGCTCCCGGTGAAACTGAAATTGCAGACTTTATCGGCAAGTGGTTTACCAATCGAAATTTTGAAGTTACCCGACTTGAGGCAACACCAGGTAGGCCCTCAATCGTTGCATGCAGCAAAGGCGCCACTTCTGATTCCAAAATTATGCTCAATGGTCATATCGATACCGTGACTATCGCAAGTTATGACGGAGATGGGCTAAAGGCCATTCGCAAAGATGGAAATGTTTACGGTCGTGGCACTTTCGACATGAAAGGCGGCCTAGCTGCCCAGATGGTGGCTGCGCATCGCGCAGTGCAACGCGGAATAGCTGGACAAGTAATTGTCGCTGCGGTCTCGGATGAAGAACATGGCAATGTTGGCACCGAAGAGGTGTTGAAACATTTCACCGCAGACGTCGGTGTCGTGGCTGAGCCAACTATGTTGGGGCTCACAGTTGCCCATAAGGGATTCGTTTGGTTTGACTTGACCATTAATGGCATGGCAGCTCATGGCTCGCGTCATGATCTGGGAATTGATGCAATCTCCAAGGCAGGTTATGCGCTTGTAGCACTCGATAAGTACGCCGCAGAACTTACCTCCAGACCGCACGTTAAGTATTTAGAAACGCCATCGGTACACGCATCCATCATTAAAGGTGGCGAAGAACTTTCCAGCTACCCAGCCCAATGTGTCATTTCGATTGAACGGCGAACTGTCCCAGGAGAGAATCCTGAAGGTGTGCGAGCTGAGTTGGTTTCGATCTTGGATGAAGTTGCTGCAACTACAAAAGATTTCTCATACGAACTCGGTGGCGGTTTCACCCGAGCACCACTTCAAGTAAGCGAAGATCACAAAATCGTTAGCCTGATTCAAAATAGTTTCCAGACCCACACCGGCAATCCAATTGGGTTTCGAGGTGAGTGGTACTGGACAGACGCGGCTCTAATGAATGACGCTGGTATCGCAACCGTTTTGTTTGGTGTTGATGGTGAAGGTGCGCATGCAGCAACCGAATGGGCTACTGAGAGTTCAGTTCACACCGTTGCTGACGTCTTAACTGACGTTGTAGTTAAATGGTGCAACTAGCGGTACATGTGGTAGCCGAAGGGCCGAGATTTACAACGCACGAGTTGGTCGAAGGGCCGGGGAATTCGGATGCCCTTGCATCCGAATCAGATAAATACTGACTTCGACCCCAAAGCCATGGCTGCCCAAACGGGTTCCCCGTTTGGGCATTGGATTTAGAGATTAGGGATTCAATCCCTCTAAAAATTTCTAACGTGGCCAGGGCCGGGGTCGAACCGGCGACCTTTCGAGTTTCAGTCGAACGCTCGTACCAACTGAGCT
>CANJRK010000107.1 GCA_947476765.1 Actinomycetota bacterium | reverse complement strand
TCGCATGAGTATGGACTTCTCTGAACACACAAAAATACTTAGCAACTGTGACGACTGTGGTTCGCCAACTAAGGAATTTTACAATCGGCACGAATCGCAAGGGCGAAAGTTAGCGCTCTTGTGCAACGCCTGTGCAACTAAATCGGGTGCTACCAAACCTGATACTGGAGACGCGGAAATTATCGGGTAATAGGTTAGTTAATTGCCGCAATAACATCAATTTCAAGTAGCAGGCCTGGAATAGCTAGCGCCGTAACTTCGACTGTTGTATCAGCTGGATACGGCTTAGAAAAATACCTTTCTCGACATTCGATAATGGTTGGAAAATGGCTCATGTCAGTCATGTAGATGTTGACTTTGAAAACCTTTGAAAGATCGCTGCCTGCAGCCGCGAGCACAGTCTTAAGATTTGCAAAAACCTGATGAGCTTGGGCGTTAAAGTCATTTTCGCCCACGATTGATCCGTCTGACCCCAGTGCAGCCTGGCCCGATACATAAACAATGTCATTGTGCACGGTTGCCTGTGAATAGTGAAACGGTGAATCCCAGGTATAGGGACTATCGATGCCAGTGTGCGTCATGTCTCTCCTCAAGAATCAAGATGGGATGATCTTGTCATACATCTATTTGGGTATTGGCTAAATCATATGTATTTAGGTATTAATTGGGCCAGACTTTTCTAGGGCCCTTAAGTTTGCAATTCGATCTTCAATTGCCGGGTGTGTGGCAAACAATTTGGAAGTCATGCGACTGTCAAGTGGAGATTCAATCCAAAGATGTGCCATTGCGTTAGATTTCTGATGAACTACTGTGCTGTCAGCCCCTAATGTCTCCAGCGCACGCCTTAGGCCTGTTGGATTACGTGTAAAGGCAACTGCTGTGGCATCTGCCAGTGCCTCTCGCTTCCGAGAGATGGCGGCTTTAAGTAGCACCGCCGCGATTGGTGCCAGAAGGGCTGCAACCAATGCCGCTACCATCACGAATGGATTTGCACCGCCATTGTCGTCTCTCCTACCACCACCAAACAAACTGATACGGATAAGGAAGTCACTCAACAGGGCGATCGCTCCCGCAGTAGTAGCAGCAACTGCCGAAACTAAAGTGTCGCGATTTGCTACGTGAGCCAACTCGTGGGCTGCAACGCCTTGAAGTTGCTCACGATCCATAACTTGCAATATTCCGGTTGTGAAAGCAATTACGGCATGTTCCGGATCCCGGCCCGTGGCAAAGGCATTAGGTGCAGCATCCTCAACAATCGCCACTTTGGGCATCGGTAAACCTGAGGCAATTGTGATTTCTTGAACCAGATTAAAGAGCTGAGGTGCGCTCTCGTGATCTATTAACTTGGCACCAGTCATGCTGAGCACGATTTTGTCTGAGGAGTAATAGGAACCCCAAACACCGATCAACGAAATTCCAACTGCAAATGGAATGATTCCCAGGCTTGCATAACCCAAGTACAGCGCAACCGCATAAATCACAAACGCTGTCAGACTCCCCATAACTCCTAGTAATAGAAGCGTCTTTAACTTGTTGCTCTTTTGCTGCTCACGAAAGTTTGACAAGTTCGCTCTTAGTTAAAGGTAACGTTCGGAGCGGTGCGCTTGCCAGGATCATCGACTACGTAGAACTCCCGTTCCGTTACATTTGCCGGACCAGCAAAGAACTTGCCAGGGATAGCGACGATTGCCTCGTTAAGTGCCCGCACATTGTCGTTGTAATACTGACGAGCAAAACCAACTTTGTTCTCGGTGCCAGAAAGCTCTTCTTGTAATGACAAAAAATTAGCTGAAGCTTTCAGGTCAGGATATGCTTCGGCAACGGCGAGCAGTCCCCGCAGTGCTTGCGTCAACATGCCGTCGGCTTCGGCTACGGCCGCAACCCCTTGAGCAGCAGTTGCTTGCGCCCGAGCCTGGACAACTTTTTCGAAAGTATCTTTCTCATGTGCCGCATAACCTTTGACAGTTTCAACTAAATTGGGGATCAAGTCTCCGCGTCGTTGTAATTGGACTTCGATTTGGGCGAACCCCTCATCGACTGCCACATTCAGGCGAACCAGTTTGTTGTACTGCGCGATGCCAATCACGACAAGTAGGGCGACGATGCCCAAGATTACGTATATAGGTGTCATGGAACTAGGCTACCCGCGTCTGGGATTCCTAAACTAGGCTCGCCCGATGCTCTTCATCATGAGTCAAAACCTCAATAATTAGTGCTGCAACATCTATGACTCCGAAAGTCTCGTGCTTAGCCGTAGCACCCCATTGTTCGGCAGCCAGATCCCTAATCACCGTTAATAACTGGGTACGCATGGCCATCGCGACCGCTGCTACATCAGGTATGGAATGAGATTGGAACTTCTGTTCAGTCGCACGAGCATCAGGTTCCCACCAGGTGAATTCTGGTGCAGGTTTGCCGTCGGCTTGCGCTTGGCACATTAGCCCGATGCGAGGTATCCAAACTTGCTCGTCAACCTGAGATATGTGGCCAAGCACTACCTGCGGCGCCCATTGCCCTGCGACTGATTGTGCAGTCTCCGCAGATCTGATCATTCGGTCAATTGACATTATGAGTTCGGCCATAAGTACTGCCGGCGGAGTAGACACTATGCAATTCTGCCCTAACTGTGCGCTGTGAACCTATTTAGGTAGGGTCGTGTCTGCACACTGTGTTGCTGTCAGAACCTTAAGCATTGCAACTTTTTCAGAGGGAGTTACGAAAAGCTGGTATTTAGTCTTTACTGCCACTTGGCGCGCAATAAATGCACATCGACCTGGCTTATATGGCGGCAACCAACTGGCAGCATTTGAGTCACTCTTTTGTTGATTCAGGGACGAAATAGTTACCAGTAAATTCAGTGGGTCATTTGCAAACTCCACACGCTCACTTGAACTCCACATGTCCGCTCCCATTTCCCAAGCGTTCTTGAGCGAAACAACGTGATCAATCTGGGCACCGCTTGGTTGCTCTTTGAATGTGTATGCCGCGTTTGAGTATGGGTCAGTCCAGGAGCCGCCAATAACTTTGCAACCACCAGTTCCATCTGCAATCACCACTGTTGCAAAGTCACGGCGCAAAATGTCATTCCTGGTGTCGCAACCATTTCGGTCCACGTCTTTCCATGCTGAACCAAATTGATCTCTTGAATAGCCCGTACTTGGTGCCCGTCCACGCTCAACAAGAGCTTGCGTCATCTGTACGGCATTATTCACTACACCAGCTATCGGACCTGTAGCTTGCGGAGTTGGCACTGGAATCGTAGTCGCCACTGGAGACAACTGAGATGACGCTGTAGCAGTAGGAGAAACTATAACCGGAGCACTCGGCGAGGGCACTGCGGGCACCGCTTCATAATTGTCGCCACATGATCTAACGGCGATGATAGCTAGCAGAAACAGCAGCAGTGGCGATATTCGTTTCACCAGTTAATCGCCTGCTGACCATTTAGAGTCAGCATGGCATTTGCTGAACTGAAGGGTTTAGAGCCAAAGAAGCCACGGTGCGCACTTAGTGGACTCGGATGAGCTGAAGCAATAATGCGACTTGGATTGAACAAGTATGAATAGTTACGCGCCTCTCGGCCCCAAAGAATTGCTACGACATTTGGATTGCGCTCGGTTACAGATTTCAGGATTTGATTCACAACTGGCGTCCAAGGCCAAGTGGCATGTGCCGCACTTTTTCCATGCGTAGTTGTTAGAGAAGTGTTTAGCAGTAGCACACCTTGATTTGCCCAAGACTTCAAATCTTGTTTCACATTAGCCGTACCACCCAAGTCTGCATCAAGTTC
>CANJRK010000106.1 GCA_947476765.1 Actinomycetota bacterium | reverse complement strand
TATCAACGCCTAGCGCTTTAGCAAGCTCATAAACTCGGACCTTGGACACGATTCTCCAGTCTGGTCCGAGTTCTATTTAATAGATCCGAACCGTCTCTTGTTTTTTCGCGCTCATTTCTGAGCACTCTGCTTCGTGGAGCTCAATGTTTGAGCTCCGATCGTTTTGGCATTCAAAACTCGAATGCCTTGCCTGTTGGCGTTCATAACTAGAACGCATTCCTGGCGTTTAACATAAACACTCCCGATTACAGCGGTAGTTGACGGATACTTGAGTCCAAATTTATTGCTAAATTTGCACTCGTTTTGTAGCAACGGTTGAGAATATTCCAGTGAAAACTAGTCAAAACCCGTAATTGCCAGTCTTCAGTCTAGCCCAACTGCGGATTTCCAATAAATCCAAGGATTCTTGGCTATTCGCCAGTGTTTACGTCAGATTTAATGTCGATTTTGGCACCCGTAAGGCGAGCTGCGAGTCTGGCATTTTGGCCCTCTCGACCAATTGCCAGACTCAATTGAAAATCAGGTACGACTACGCGCACAATTCGATTTTCGGCATCTACGAGAGTTGCCGAAACTACCTTGGCAGGTGATAGCGCATGCTTAACATATTCAGCCAAGTCGTCACTGTAATCGACAATGTCAATTTTTTCGCCACCAAGTTCACTCATTACGGCACGTACTCGGCCACCCAATGGGCCAATGCAGGCTCCCTTTGGATTAACTCCAGGTGATTTAGTTGAGACGGCAATTTTAGTTCGATGTCCAGCTTCGCGTGCCAACCCTTCGATTACTACCGTGCCGTCTGCAATTTCTGGAACTTCAAACTTAAACAGTTCTTCAACTAATCTCGGATGACTTCGGGAAAGCGTAATTACCGGACCTTTTGGTCCCATTTTGACCGCAACGACATAGCAACGAATTCTGGTGCCGTGCGAATAATCTTCGCCAGGCACGCTTTCTTCTGGTGGTAACACGCCTTCAACTTTTCCAAGGTTCACAAAAATCAGTTGGCGATCGCTTCCTTGTTGTATTACTCCTGAAACTATGTCGCCTTCTTTGGCCTGAAATTCTGTCACAGTTGCGTCGTCGTCTGCGGCCTTCAGGCGCTGGGTAATTACACCTCGCGCTAGTGATGCTGCAACACGACCAAAACCATCCGGTGTTGCTTCAAACTCGCCAATTTTGTTTCCGTCATCGTCTAATTCATCTGCGATAACAAGTACATGGCCATTGGTTCGATCCAATTCAACGCGAGCACTCTCGTGAGCACCAGGTGAGTGAAGGTAAGCAACTAGCAGGGCTTGCTCAATAGCATCTACTACGTAATCAAGCGAGAGGCCGCGCTCTCTCGTTAGTCCCTTAAGTGCGGATACATCTATGTCCATTACTAATCCTCCGCTCCTTCGATATCTGAAGGTGCAGGCATCTTCTTGAATTCAACCTCAATGTGCGCACGTGAAATTTCAGCAATGGAAATTTTTCGCAGCTTGCCTTTGATATCTAAAGTCACTTCTGGGTCATTAAAGTCCGTGATTCGGCCGACGGCATTTATTGCGTCACCAGCAACATTCACCAATCGGCCAACATTGCGAGACCAATGAACTGGCTTAGTTAGTGGACTAGAGATTCCCCGGGTACCTACTTCAAGTACGTAAGGCTCATCGCCCATTGCATTTGTAGTATCAAGAGTTTCGGAAATAGCGCGAGATACTTCGGCTACTTCATCAAGATTCACACCTGCGTCGCCATCAACAGTGACATCAAGGATTCTTTGATTGCCAGACTTTGAAATGGAAAGATCATCCAAATCCAGTGAAAAGGAATTTACGACAGGTGTCAGTAGTTCAATAAGTTCGCTGGCAGTAACCATGGTCTAGCCTTTTCAATTTGGTCGAGCAGTTATGCCACCATGTTAGCCTGACATTTCGAATTTAGACATCTACGATATTTTTGCCCAGAAATCCCGAGTAATCTACATCTTTACCTGAACAATTCATATGTGGTCACACCAATTACATTTCAGCGCAGAACTTTTATGGCATTAATTGGAGTTGGTCTGGTAGCAGCCTGTAGTTCAACTAAGTCCCATTCGCCCACGGAATCAGACATTGCGCAAGTGATCACGGATAAACAGATTTTAGTATTTGATGCGACAAGCCTTTTGGCTTCTTCGCAAGAGTTAAAACCAGCGCTGAAAGCGGTGATCTCGCAAAACCTAAATCATATTGCAGTTTTAGAGAATTTTTTAGAAACCGCTATACCAACTCCTTCGAGCCTTCCCACTACGTCAATAGACCTTGCTGCAGTTACTTCGCGTTGTGCAGTTTTTTCAACTAGTCACTTAATAGTGGCTTGTCGAAGCAGTGATCCCGAACTTTCTCGAATCATGGCCCAAATATCCGCCTCGGAAATGCAGCACCATGCCTTACTTACGGGATTACTGTCATGAGTGATTTAGTTGTAGTAGATCGCGATTCTGCAATTCAAGACTTATTGGCCAGTAGTTATGCCGCAATTTACGTCTATGGAGTGATTGCAGCGTACTTATCTGAACCGGAATCAGCTCTTGATTGCATGGCGATCTATCGAAAAAAACGCGACGAGTTGTTGGCTTGGTGCCAGGAATTAGGAATTTCCCCAATTGCCGCTCGGGCGGCATACCAACTTTCATATCCGATTTCCGATGGGGCATCTGCTCGAGCAATGGGTGCCTTGCTGGAAGATCGTGTCTGCGCCCATTGGTCACAAGCTTTGTACTTTTTGCCATCAGACTTACAAAAAACTGAATCAAATTTTCTTCAGACGGCTGCAGTTCGATCCTTTGTCTGGTCTGGGATCACAAAAGCATTTTTTGCTGCCGAATAACTAGATCGTAATTAGCAATCTGGCAACTAGTAAGCCAAGCATCACCAAAAAAATCAGCCTTACAAACGCACTACCTTTATCGAGAGCGGTCTTCGCACCTAAGAAACCGCCAAGTAAGTTTGCTGGCGCCATTAACCCGGCAACGAGCCAAAGTACATGGCCACCTGGAACAAAAATGGCCAAAGCGGCAACGTTTGTAGCCACATTTACAAACTTTGCAGTAGCTGAAGCTCCCAAAAAGTTGTTTCCTAGCAAGCTCACCAAGCCAAAAACCAAGAACATCCCAGTACCTGGCCCGATCAGGCCATCGTAAAACCCGATGACTGCACCTAGCAGCGGTGCCACAATATGCGAACTTACGTGCGAGGTAACTTCATGGCGACCAAAGTCAGGACGAAAAATCGTAAACAAACCAACACAGATCAAAATTGTCAAAATAATTGGTTCAAACAGAGCGCGGTCTACTCTAGTTGCTAACAGTGCGCCAAGTAGTGAACCAGTGAAAGCCGCCAGCATCATCGGAACTAGCAATTGCGCCTTGACTTGTATTTGTTTTCGATAAGTTAATGCAGCTGAGCTGGTGCCAACTACTGAAACTGCTTTGTTTGTTCCCAAGATACTGGCTAACGGAGCTACTGGAAATGACCAAAGTAGAACCGGTAGCTGGATTAGGCCACCGCCGCCAGCGACAGCATCAACAAATCCAGCTACGAAGGCTGCAAGTATGCAAATCGCTAACGTCCATACTGTGATCTCAGTTAACAACTCTGACATGTTGACTAAATGTTCCAATCGTTTACAACATCAAGAACTTCGCCGAGTCGCTGCACGGTTGCAGCCGCAGTAATCCCGAGATCAGTAGATTGTTCGGCAGGGATGTTTGAGTGGGGAATCCAAATTCCCCGCATTCCAATAGATTGCGCGCCATGAATGTCGTCAAATATGCGATCACCTACAAAAGCTGC
>CANJRK010000105.1 GCA_947476765.1 Actinomycetota bacterium | reverse complement strand
AGCAGTAGCTTTTGCTGGCGTAGGAAAAATATTTGCTGGAGCGTCACCTTCAACAACTAACTCGGCAGCATCAAGTACAGGCAATAAGATAGTAAAGCTTGCATCCATAAAAGTCGGTGCAAACTATAAATTTGTCGCTGCAAATGGTGCGCCGGCAGTTCTTTTTAGGACCAAAACTGGGGTGTTTGCTTATTCAGCCATTTGTACTCACCAAGGCTGCACCGTCGCTTACTCGAGTGCTAGCAAGACATTGAAATGTCCATGCCACGGCGCAGAGTATGACCCTTACAAATCTGCAACTGTTGTTACTGGACCAGCGCAATCTCCGCTAGCTAAAATCAAAGTTTCGGTTAAAGGTGCTTGGGTAATCCAGGCGTAACCCAAGTTAAATGTAGAGGCGGTATTCTTTTCTCATGGCCCAATTCAAATTGCATATTTCTCTTCCAGATCGCCCTGGTTCACTTGGCCTACTTGCATCTGCAATTGGCGCGGCTGGTGGAGATATTCGTGGATTAGTCGTTCTTAAATCTGAAGATGGACGTGGCTATGACGACATAACTGTGGCAGTGCCAGGAAGTGACCCCACTGATTTACTCAACGTATTAGATGCAATTGGTGGCGTAGAAGTGGTGTCAATTACCCCCGTTGAATAACTTGTGCACCTTGGCTTGGTAGTGAAGTAAAAAAGCGAGGCGCCTTAAATTTATTATCAGCAAAGGATTTTTCAACACTAGCAATTGTTTTTTGTGTATGGGTGGCTTGAATCAAGGCAATTGCACTGCCACCAAAGCCTCCACCAACCATTCGAGCTCCTAGGGCACCTGCTGCTATTGAGCCGTTAACTGCTGCATTGAGTTCTGGGCAAGAAACGCTGTAGTCATCACGCAGGGATGCATGTGATTGATTGAGCAACTGACCAAGTGCTTCAAAATCCTTAGCCTCTAGAGTGGTTACTGCTTGCATCACACGCTTCATCTCAGTTACTGCATGTCGCGCACGAATAAACTGTGTGTCTGTCAATAAATTCTGTGAAGCTTCGAGATCTGAAAGTGTGAGATCACGCAATGAACTTATGCCCAACTTTGCAACAACATTTTCACATGAGGCTCTACGTTCGGCATAGCCACCGTCAGTTAATGAGTGATGTGCCTGAGTATCAATAATCAAAAGTTCAAGACCACTAGAGGCGACATCAAAAGCAATATTCTTAGTTGATAGGTCGCGACAATCTAATAAGAGCGCTGATCCTGCGTGAGCCATCAGCGAAACCGACTGATCCATAATTCCACATGGCACACCAACGTATTCATTTTCACCTTTTTGCGTCAGGCGTGCTAACTCTTCAAGGGAATATCCAAGTGAGAATAGATGATTAAGCGCTGTAGCTACTGAACATTCCAAGGCAGCAGAAGAAGATAAACCCGCACCTAGCGGAACATGACCATCAATCATGATATCTACTCCACGTGTTATGCCCAAAGACCACATGACACTGAGTGGATAGCGTTCCCATTCACCTTTTAATCCCGGCTTAATATCTTCAAGATTATGTTCGATTATTTTGTTGTATCGCTGCATAGATGTTATGCGGACTTTACGGTCATCTCGCATTCTTACTGCAGCGAATGTTCGATCTTTAATGGCAAAAGGAAGAACTAAGCCATCGCTGTAATCAATGTGTTCACCAATTAAGTTAACGCGGCCTGGTGCTGCAGCAACAATATCGGGGGCCGCACCGAAGGTTTGCGCGAATCTTTTGTCTATGTCTGACATAAATTGCCTAATTAAAAGATGCCAAAGTATCGGTAACCATAGATTCAATTCCACGAGTAGGAATCCAACCGAGTTTACTTTTTGCTTTATTTATATCAGCGATTAAAACTGCAGGATCTCCAGCTCGCCGTGGTGAATCAAGAGTTGGAATTTCATGACCGGTCGCCTTTGATGCTGCAGTCACGACTTGCCGTACCGAATAACCATCACCACTACCCAAGTTATAGATTTCATGTTTGCCAGGCTGCAAAGATTCAAGAGCCTTAATGTGTGCATCGATCAAATCAACAACATGTACATAGTCGCGCACGCATGTTCCATCTGAAGTGGGCCAGTCCGTGCCAAAAATCTTTACTGGGTTTTCTTTAGTGCTACGCAAAACATTTGGAATTAAATGTGTTTCAGGATTATGACGCTCAGCCAACCAACCACGATCTGACTTATAAGCACCGGCAACATTGAAATATCGCAAAGATGCTGCTGCGATGTCACGTGAAGTAGCTTCTGCAGTGATCATTTGATCAATCTCAAGTTTTGTTGCACCATAAGGGTTTGTTGGTTTTGTAGGTGCGCTTTCGAGAATTGGGACGTGTTCAGGTTCGCCATATGTGGCAGCTGAAGAAGAAAAAACAAGTTTAGTAACACCACTCTTGTGCATTTCATCGAGTAAATTCCGGGAACCTTGAACATTAACTTGTTGGTACATAACAGGTTTTTCCACAGATTCACCGACCAAGGATTTACCAGCAAAGTGCATTACGGCATCCACGCCAACAAGGGCTTGCGCAAGATCTCCACCATTAAGTAATGAGCCTTGAATAAAAGTAACTCCAGCAGGTGCGGTATCTGCGTGCCCAGTACTGCAATCATCCAAAATCGAAATCTGGTAGCCCTGAGATAACAAAATTTCGACCGCAGTAGAACCTATATAACCAGTGCCACCTGTTACTAAAACATGCATTACAGAACTACTTCGCGAAGTTGAGCTGCAGATTGTTCCGGACGCATATCCATAATAAATGCACCCATGGCAGATTCTGAGCCAGCCAGATACTTCAATTTTCCGGGCGCACGGCGCACACTGGTGATCTGCCAATGCAAACGCAATACATCTCGACCAACACGAACTGGGGCTTGATGCCACGCAGCGATGTAGGCCATATCTATTCCAAAAACACCATCAAGGCGTTTCATGACTTCAAGTGCAATCAGAGCAAATGCATCACGGTCTTGCTCAGTCAACCCAGTTAAATCTGCAACCGGGTTAAGTGGTGCCACATGAATCTCAAATGGATATCGAGCGGCGTAGGGTACAAAAGCTATCCAGCGATCATTTCGCGCGATTATGCGCTCCTCGTCACGGATTTCTCGGGCGACGACTTCATCGAACAAAACTTTTCCGTTTGAGGCTTTGTACTTATTGGCCGCGGCTAGCATTTTTTCGACTCGTGGTGGAATAAATGAGTATGCATATATTTGACCATGTGGATGAGTCAGAGTGACGCCTATTTCTTCTCCGCGGTTTTCAAAGGGTGCAATGTGTTCGATAAAAACTTCTTGTGATAGTTCTGCAGTGCGATCAATCCAGGCTTCAAGCAAAGTGCGAACGCGCTGAGGAGTTAAATCTTTAAATGCCTTGCCATGTTCTGCTGTAAAGCAGATAACTTCACATTTTCCTGCAGCTGTTCCTAAATCTGTATCGGGACCAACTTGATCCGGCAAGGCCCAATCACCAATTGGTGGACGAAGCGAAGGAGAGCGATTATCAAAAACAACTACTTCAAAATCTGACTCAGGAATTTCAGTTAAAAGGTCACCAGTTGTTGGGCACAGTGGGCAGAGTTCTTTAGGAGGCAAAAAGATTCGCCCTTGCCGATGGGCTGCCATTGCAATCCACTCATTGACTAAAGGATCTAAGCGAAGTTCTCCAATTGTTGGTTGTTCTTCAACCGCGCGCGCATCTGTGGAGCTACGTCTTTGGGCAGCGGTGTCGTAGTAGCGAATCGTGCGGCCATCGGCCATCAGGCGATCATTACGAACGATGCCGGCGCTTAGTTTTTTACTCTGCTCCATAGTGTCGTTACTCTACCTTTGTGACTAAGCAATCTGCGATTTTAAGCGCTCCAACTTCCTCGT
>CANJRK010000104.1 GCA_947476765.1 Actinomycetota bacterium | reverse complement strand
TTATTCATTCAAGCTTTTGGCGATGCTGGAAAGCATGCAAGATCCGCAGTTGGCGTAGCAGCTTTGCCAGCCAATACCCCGGTAGAAGTTGAAGTAATTGTTGAAGTTCGCGATTAATTTCTAGAAACCAAGTCCAGAATTCGCAGAAAGGTAGTGGCGATGATCGATAGTAATTTACGAAATACGCCACTCTTTTCTGCTCTGGATAGTGAGGCCGCAATAGCTCTGCAACAAACAATGGTTCCCCAAACCATTAAAAAAGGTAATCCACTTTTCCAAGAAGGTGAACCTGGTGATCGCCTCTATGTTGTCACCGAAGGAAAAATTAAGTTAAGCCATGCCTCTGGCGATGGCCGCGAATCTGTTTTGATGGTTCTTGGTCCAGGCGATATGTTTGGCGAACTTTCACTATTTGATCCAGGTCCACGAACTGCAACTGCCATCGCAGTCACAGACTCAAAAGTTCTTGGACTTGGTAACACCGATCTAAATCCCTGGTTAGCCGGTAGACCAGAAGTAGCACAGTCATTGCTGCAAGCGTTAGCACACCGATTGCGTCGAACAAATGAAACCATGTCAGACTTAGTTTTTGCTGATGTCCCAGGACGCGTCGCCAAAGCTCTTCTAGAACTGGGTGAAAAATTTGGAACTAAGACTGCAGATGGCATGTATGTTCATCATGATTTAACACAAGAGGAACTTGCCCAATTAGTTGGTGCATCCCGTGAAACTGTTAATAAGGCGTTGGCGGATTTCGCAAGCCGGGGCTGGTTGAAGCTTGAAACCCGTTCCGTTGAAATACTTGATGTTGAACGACTAGCAAAACGTGCTGGTTAGTTCATCACCTAGTCTTAGGTAATGGCACCGCGCGAATCAAAAAAAGCACTGCACGCCCGCGCGGAATCTATAAATGAAACGCTTTCGCAAATGTTTCCCGATGCTAAGTGCGAACTGGATTATCGAAATCCATTGGAACTTCTGGTAGCAACTGTTTTATCCGCACAGTGCACCGACAAGCGCGTCAATCAGGTAACACCTGTGCTGTTTCAAAAGTATCCAACTGTGCAGGATTTAGCTGCTGCGCCAATTGAAGCTATCGAAGAAATCATTCGATCCACGGGTTTTTATCACAACAAGGCAATGTCAATTAAGGGATTGTCCGCTGCAATTATCGAGCGCTTTGCCGGTGAAGTGCCTGACACTTTAGATGAGCTAGTTACGTTACCTGGCGCAGGTAGAAAGACTGCCAATGTTGTGCTGGGTAATGCATTTGGTGTCCCTGGAGTAACAGTCGATACTCACGTTGGGCGAATCGCCCGAAGGCTGGGCTGGACCAAAAACACCGATCCAGTAAAAGTGGAATTCGACATCATGGAGATTTTTCCACCTGAAGAGTGGACCATGCTCAATCACAAGTTGATTTTCTTGGGACGACGCGTCTGCCACTCGCGAAAACCGGCATGTGGTGCGTGTGAATTAGCCTCGATGTGTCCTTCATATGGTGAAGGTCCAACAGATTCAGACATTGCCGCAAAACTAGTGAAGACTGGTGATTGATATGTCAGCGCCGCAGTGGATGAACCAATTAATCGCTAAGTTGCCAGATTTGCAACCAAGTGATTTATCGCGTCATGCGGTTCCTGAGGAATCAACTCGGGAAGCAGCAGTATTAGTGCTCTTTGGTCCGCGGGAGGACTTCGGCGAAGTCGTAATTATTGAGCGGGCATCGCATTTGAAAGCACACCCTGGCCAGCCAGCCTTTCCGGGCGGGCGGGTTGAAGAAGGCGATAGCTCGCTATCCCAAACGGCACTGCGGGAAGCTCGTGAGGAAATTGGTTTAGATTCCAGCACAATTGAAGTTCTTGGTGAGCTGCCACAACTTTGGATCCCACCCTCTAACTTTAAAGTGACCCCGGTTCTGGCTTGGTGGCAAAAACCGCATGAGATTACAAACATTGATTCCAACGAGGTTCAAGCTGTGCATCGAATCGCACTTTCCGAATTGCTTGATCCGATGAATCGAACTCGAGTACGTCACGTGAATGGATCATTTGGGCCGGGTTTCAAAGTTGCTGACATGCTGATTTGGGGATTTACGGGCGGCTTAATTAGTCGATTGATGGATATTGCGGGTTGGTCAATTCCGTGGGATGAATCAAAAGTTATCGATTTGCCAGCGCCTGCGACTAATACGGAAGTCACCAGTTGAATCCGCTTTACCTAGACATAATCCTGTTGGTATTTGGGATATTCATTCTGATCTCTGGATGGCGACGAGGTTTAATTGTCAGCGTTTTCTCCTTGATTGGTTTGATCATTGGTGCCTGGTTAGGTAAATCAACAATTGACATTGTGAGTGGCGCATCAACTACCACTTCACTAACTCGCACTGGATTAAGCGCCGCAGCATTATTCATTTGCATGGGAATTGGTAGCGCCCTAGGTGGATACCTTGGCAGCAGGCTACGAAAAATATTTAGTTGGGGGCCAATTAGGTTTGTTGACAATTTAACGGGTGCCACACTTTCGCTGGCAGCTTGGACAATTGTTGCGTGGTTTATGGCAACGACCTTGTTGGCAGCCCCTGTTACGCCAGTGACGAATTTATTGTCGGAATCAAAAGTCGTTAACAACCTTGAGCAATACATGCCTTCGCAAGTTCGTGCAGGTGTGGAATCAATTCGAATCTACGTTTCCAATTCCGACTTACCCGTTGGATTAGCGGAGGCGATATTTGCCCCAGCAGTAGACCCACCCGATCAAACTTCCATCGATGCCCCAGCCGTAATCGCTGCGCTAGATTCGGTGGTGAAAGTTGAAGGCACCGCTGCCGAATGCAGTACTCGATTAACCGGTTCTGGATTTGTTATTGGACCTGACTTGATAATCACAAATGCGCACGTAGTTGCAGGTGTAACTAAGCCGACAGTTCGAGTGAAAGGAAAAGGCAAAGCATTCGAAGGCACGATCGTATATTTTGATCCGGCTCGCGATGTAGCTCTAATTCGAACTAAAGACTTTCCATCCGTCTCGCTGCGAATCGGGCAGCAGCTAAAGCGTGGCGAAACTGCAGTGGTATCTGGTTTTCCTGAGGGTGGCCCGCTTACTTTGATTCCAGCTCGAGTTCGAAGTGTCAGCGAATCTAGTGGCACTGATATATATGGCAAAGCGCAAGTGTCCCGAGAGATTTATGCCATCGCAGCCGACATTAAGCAGGGTGATTCCGGCGCACCAATGTTTGCATTAGACGGTTCAGTAGTTGGGTTAGTTTTTGCCTCATCTGCAACAGATTTGCAAACTGGCTACGCGCTGACTGCAAAAGAGTTTATGGTCGGAGTTGAAAACGCCAGTACGGCTACGCAAGCCGTAGATACAGGGGAGTGCTCTGGTGTCTGATGAATTACCAGTTGCCATAACACGGCTTTGGACCGAGCCAGGTCTGCGTAAACGAGCCGATGTGATGTTCGATTTACTCTCGGGTGTTGATCGAGGTAATGTTTCGAATTTAGTAATCCAACTTGCATCGCTAAATGAGTTTTGGTTAATTATGCGATTACTGGATGCAATTGACTTTGGTGCTCCCGCAACGGCTGCGACAACCACTCGTCCTGAAGCACATCGCAAAATTCGGAGCTTAGCCAAACTCGGGGAAGCGGTATTAAATATTGATGCGCATGACTTCGAATCATGGTTAAGCGATGATGATATTTCGCAACAGATTAAAGATCAATTGCAATCTCGCGCTTGGCCAATGCACATTAATGAAACTCCTGTAGGCCCATTAAGTTCGCTAGTACCTACCTTTGAACTTTTGCTTGAGGTTTTCGAGATTAGAGTTCTAAAGGGTGATGTGACTATGGGCCTTTCTATCTTGCATCTGATGACGGAATACTTGCCGCTACTTGGCTGGGAACAACAACTTGG
>CANJRK010000103.1 GCA_947476765.1 Actinomycetota bacterium | reverse complement strand
TAAGTTTAGTCGCCGTGAATAGTGCGCAAAACCGTCCAAGTGTTCATGGCGGCGCTGGCTGCTTCGGCACCTT
Organism: Actinomycetota bacterium; assembly: GCA_947476765.1. Classification (GTDB taxonomy): domain Bacteria; phylum Actinomycetota; class Actinomycetes; order S36-B12; family UBA5976; genus UBA5976. The sequence continues at coordinate 3,859 of CANJRK010000103.1, read as the reverse complement.
TGTCTTCGGAGCTTCCTAATAGGCCAGCGCGATCAATTGCTTGGGCCTCGTCGTCGCAAGTCAATACGCCAAAGCCCATTGGCACGCCGGTGTCCAGTGCAGCGCGCGTTAAGCCATCCGTTGCCGCAGAACATACATAATCAAAATGTGGAGTGCCGCCCCGAATTACTACCCCAAGTGCTACAACTACATCTGCTCCGGCCAAAGCCGCAGCTTTAGCCGCAATTGGAAGTTCGAAAGTTCCTGGCACCCGATGGACTTCTGGTGTGATGCCGGCATCTTGAATGATTCGACTAGCACCTGCGATCAAACCGTCCATGATTTGGGTGTGCCAGGATGAAGCCACGATAACAACGCGCGAGCCGTTAAAGCCAGTTACTACCGATTCTGGAATTCCGGAGCGACTCATTTAACGTCTCCAAAATGCAAGTCATGTCCCATGGAATCTCGTTTGGCAGTTAAGTAAGCCATGTTGAAATCATTTGGTTCTATTTCAATTGGAACTTGCTCGGTGATAGTTAGGCCGTAGCCTTCTAGGCCAGCGCGCTTAGTTGGGTTATTTGTAAGTAGTCGCATTGACTTAACACCCATGTCTACCAAAATCTGAGCGCCAGTTCCGTAGTCACGCGAGTCTGCAGGCAGGCCAAGCTCAAGATTTGCTTGCAATGTGTCGGATCCGCCATCTTGTAATGCGTAAGCACGAAGTTTGTGAAGCAGGCCAATTCCTCGACCTTCATGGCCACGCATGTAAAGCACGATGCCACGACCTTCTTGCGCTACTGCGCGCATCGCAGCTTTAAGTTGTGGTCCGCAATCGCAGCGCAATGAGCCAAGTGCATCACCAGTTAGACATTCCGAGTGAACCCGCACGAGCACATCTTCACCATCACCAAGTTCACCAATTCGCATTGCAACGTGATCCAGGCCATCAAGAATTCCTTGGTAGCCACAGATATCAAATACCCCAAACTCTGTAGGTAATTGAGCAGTGGCAACTAATTCAACAAGTGATTCGTTCTTGCGACGGTATGCAATGAGGTCTGCGATAGAAACCATTACTAGACCATGTTGATCGGCAAATTCACGAAGTGCTGGTGCGCGCATCATTGAGCCGTCATCATGCACAACTTCTGCAATTACACCTGCTGGCGTCAGTCCAGCAAGGCGGGCTAAGTCCACTGCTGCTTCGGTATGTCCGGGGCGACGAAGTACGCCACCTGGCATGGCGCGAAGTGGGAATACGTGTCCGGGGCGAGTTAACTCGAAAGGTTCAGTAGCTGAGTCGCAAAGTACGCGAATTGTGCGCGAACGATCGGCGGCGCTAATTCCAGTTTCGATGCCATCGCGGGCATCCACGCTGACTGAGTAAGCAGTTCCTTTTCGGTCTTCGTTTACGTGCGTCATAGGTGGCAAGCCAAGTCGATCTAGCGCTTCACCTTCCATGGGAACGCAAATTACGCCAGAGGTATAGCGATTCATAAATCCAATTGCTTCTGGCGTGGACTTCACTGCCGCCAGAATTAAATCGCCTTCGTTTTCGCGATCCTCGTCATCGACAACGACAACTTGCTTTCCTTCACGAATTGCCAGGATTGCATCTTCTATGGAATCTAATCTTGTCATCGGGCGCCCACTAACTTTTCTACGTACTTAGCAAGTACATCAACTTCTAGGTTTACCCGATCCCCCACTTGCCGAATACCAAGCGTAGTTTTTTCTAGTGTCGCAGGAATTAGCGAAACCGAAAATGTTGAATCAGTAACGGCAGAAACAGTCAGCGAAGTGCCATCAATTGTGATGCTGCCTTTTTCAACTACGTACTTAAGTAAATCTATTGGAGGTGTGATTGTCACTACATCCCAGTTTTCTGAATGTTCTCGAGCGCTAACAGTGCCAACTGCATCCACGTGACCCTGTACTAGATGTCCACCAAGACGCGTGCTCAAAGTGACCGGACGTTCTAAGTTAACTTGTGAGCCGGCAACTAGATCACCAATTGTGGTTCGGTTAATTGTTTCGCTCATTACGTCAGCGGTAAATTCATTACCTTCTTGCTGGGCAACAGTTAGGCATACGCCATTCACGCAAATTGAATCACCTAGATTTGCATCACTTAATACAGTTGGGCCTTCGATTGTGATGCGAATTGCATTGTCAGGTAGCTCTTGAATCGCGGCTACGCGACCAAGTTCTTCGACAATTCCGGTAAACATAATCCGCCTTAACGAGTTGTGAAATGCACAAGTAGGTCTAATCCAACACGATCTAGTTGGTAATCAGGAAATCGAGGCGCATTAGCAAGGGTATTGACGCCAAAATTTCCAATTGCTGGCTTTCCAGCGCCAAGTAGAACTGGTGCTTGGAACCAGTAAACCTCATCAACCAAGTCTGCGCTCCACAAAGATTGGGACAAGTGGGAGCCAGCTTCGACTAGTACCCGGTGAACACCATGTTCATTCCAAAGTTTAGAAATCACTTCGGACAAATCCCCATTTAACTGAACACCAGGTTTTGCACCAGAGAATATCTGGGCAGTTGCTGGTAGCTCTCGATCACCTACAACAATGCGCATCGGCTGATCGACTTCGGAGAATTTACGAACTGTCATAAGTGGGTCATCAGCTAATACTGTTCCGGTACCAGTGACGATGGCGCCGACACTTGCACGAAGTTCTTGCACGCGCTCACGAGCCGGCTCCCCAGTGATCCATTTGCTGGTGCCATCAGCTGATGCCACAAAACCATCAAGGGTGGTTGCAGTTTTCCAAATCACCCACGGACGATTGTTTTCATGTGCAAAATTCCAGGAGCGATTCAACTCTTTGGCTTGTTCAGTAAGTACGCCATCAACTACTTCTATTCCGGCATCTATTAGAGTTTGGCTACCACCTGACATCTTTTGATGTGGATCACGTTGACCTATAACTACTTTGGTTATGCCCGCTGAAATTATCGCTTGCACACATGGGCCAGTTTTACCTTGTGCGTTGCATGGTTCCAGTGTGCAATAAAGTGTTGCGCCTTTTGTTTTTGCACCCGCTTGTGTGATGGCCATGACTTCTGCATGCGCAGTGCCACTTCCGTTGTGCCAACCTTCGCCTACGACGGCGCCGCTGGCATCAACGATTACTGCGCCAACAGCTGGGTTTACATCTCGCGCTAAGTCAGCATTAGTTGCTAACTCAATCGCGCGAGACATGAATGAATCATGTGTCATTAGTTTCCGCACCACCACGACGCGTCAGTAGCACTTTGTGCTTTGCTGCGTAAATTTGCAATTGCTTCGACTGGATCGGCAGTGTTGTAAACCGCAGAGCCAGCGACAAAGGTATCTGCGCCAGCGTCAGCACACTGCTCAATTGTGCTCAGAGCTACGCCACCATCAACTTGAATCCAAATATCAAGTCCGAGGTTTTTGACTAACTCGCGCGCACGCTTAACTTTATGAAGTTGATCAGCCATAAATGACTGTCCACCAAAACCTGGCTCAACTGTCATAATCAAAATCATGTCGAGTTCTGGAAATAGATCTTCGTAATGCTCCATTGAAGTGCCGGGCTTAATTGCCATCCCAGCGCGGGCACCATGATTTCTAATATCGCGAGCTACTTGGCGTGGATTTGTTGCCGCCTCAACATGAAACGTCACGCTCTTTGCACCTTGTTCGGCATAACCTGGCGCCCAGCGATCTGGGTCATTAATCATTAAATGACAGTCAACTGGTGTGGAAACTTCTCGGATTATTGATTCAACAACAACGGGGCCAATAGTTAAGTTCGGGACAAAGTGGTTATCCATAACATCGACATGTAACCAGTCAGCACCATCGGCCACTCGCTGACATTCAGCAACCAAATTG
>CANJRK010000102.1 GCA_947476765.1 Actinomycetota bacterium | reverse complement strand
TATAGCGCAGCTGGAGTTGCAGTCTGAAGTTTTTCTAAAAAGTTGATTCCAACTTTTCCATTGCCGGATTGCTTAGCAAGCCAAACTTCAACAAAGTTTGAGGCAACTGCCAATTGGTCATGTTCAGTGTGAGCTTCAAGACTCAAACGACGCATTGGGCGAAATGGTTTTCCCTGTCGGCCTTCTGGTTTATAAAACTTAGCCAGGATTTCTTCGGCTACTTCTGGATACGGAAAGTGCGCAAGTGCTTCGCGCATGTGGCCACCTTCATCACCATTTTGTAGGCGACGAGTTACCACTGTTTCTAACGCAGTACCTGAGACGACACCGAGTTGCCCCTCATTTGCCACGGTGCGAGCTAAGTACCAAGAAGATACTGCTGCGCCCATGCCACCTTGAATAATTGGTGGCAAGCCCAGGTTGTTCATGAAGTCTCCAAAACCTCTCGTTGGCTACGGTAACGTAACCTACGCTAGCGTAACCTACGCAACCGTAGGTTACGAATTAGAGGCTATTTTTGGGTATTTTTAGTGAATTACCCGCGGATCTAGCGGGTTTCCTGCCCTAGTTCGGCGTTTTGCCCTTGCAATTGGCGAACTCCTGGCACAGCCAGCATGGCGATCAGAATCACGACAAATAGAGCTGACATGGCAATAAGTGTGGTTTCAGAGCCAAATCGTTCAGTTATTGGTCCAGCAACGATCAAGCCAAATGGTGCCAGCGCCAATGAACCAAATGCATCGTAAGAAGTCACGCGCGATAGCGACTCCCGCGGAATGTTGCTTTGCATAGCGGTTTGCCAAAGCACCATAAAGAAGTCCAATGCGATGCCGGCGAAGAATGCACTCACCATAATGAGTGGAATCCAGTTTGTGACACCCATGGTAAAAATCCAAGCGACAACTCCAACCTGAGTGCCGAGGCCAACAACTAGTGGATATTTTGGTCGCACTTTCATTGACACCAATACACCTGCCACCATTCCAGCAGAGAGTGCAGCCAAAATCCATGACCAAGGTTTAGGGCCTCCTAGCACTTGCTCTGCATGCACCGGACCGACTACTGCAAAGACACTTTCAAAAATCATTGCGATAACGGAGTAGCCCGCAACAACTGCAACTACCCAACTGCGACTCGAGAACTCTTTCCAGCCGTGTGCCAAATCCTGAAATACCGTTGGAGAATTTTCGCTTTGCTCACGAGTTTTTCCAAACCTGCGAAGCGTAAAGACTAAAAGCCCAGCGACAAGAAAAGATATTCCATCGGCAACCAATGCCCAGCCCGCACCGATCCCCGCCACAATAATTCCGCCAGCAACTGTTCCTGTGATGTTTGCCGCGTTTGCGCCAAGTCCAATAACAGAGTTTGCAGATTGCAAATCATCCTCTGGGACGATTTCTGGGATCAATCCAGCAAATGCCGGCCACCACAATGCATTCAACGAACCACTTATGAATGCAATTACTGCAAGACTTAGAACGGTTGCAGTGCCGTTAATTAACATCACGCCATTGAGGATTACAAAGGCACTTAGAAAAATATCTGAAAGCCCAACCACCATAGCTCGTGGGAAGCGATCGGCGATCACCCCGCCAAACAACATAAACAAAACCATTGGTCCAAGTTGTGCTGCCATCACGATACTCAATGTGGTTGGAGTAGCACCATCGAGTCCGAGTACGCCGAAAGCAAGAGCAATGGGTGCCACGCCATTTCCCAAGTTGGAAATTATCCGTGCGATCAATAGCGTGCGAAATGCTGGCCTTAACCAAAGTCGCTTTAAGTCAGTTAGCACTATCTCACCGAAAGGTCAGTTTCTGGATCGGCCACCCAATTAATCACGCCTGCCCATGGTGTCCAACCTTCTTCGACAGCAAAATGTCCCGCTCCCATTACTAATTCAAAAGGTTGATCTAACGGCTTTGCAAAGGTTTCTTCAAGGCCACGGGGTAACCAGGGGTCGGAATCGCTGCCAACTAACAATGTCGTTTTGGCTGCCTTCTTAGCAGCATGTTTTACTAAATCGGAATTTAGATCCAATTGAAATGAAGGAACCTCGCCACATAACTCAGGATCTGCCGGAGCAACTAATAACACGCGACTGGCTTGTTCTTGCAGCATTCCACTTTGGGCAATGTGCAGCCAAGTTAAGCATCCCAATGAATGTCCGAAGACAAGGAGTTCGCCGTCACCCGCTTCATGCAACATGTCTAGCTCCACTTTTAATACTGACAGCCACTTATCCAGGCTGGGCAACTCGGTATCTGGTAGTTGCGGATAGGCGACAATGTGTCCCTGTTGCCTCAGCTCTTTTGCCAACAGACGATGCCAATGACCAACTGGACGTTCATTTCCCCAGCCGTGAATAATCAAGACACGTTTCATGATTTCTCCAAAATATTTAATGCAGGATATTTACGGCACGAGCAACGACTAATGCGACAACAATCAGCGAAGTAACTGACTGTAGCAACATTAAGGCTTTTGCCCATCGCGTGAGGGGCAGCACGTCTGTAGCGCTAAAAGCACTTGAGTTAGTAAATGATATGTAGAGGTAATCAAAAAATGAAGATGACCAATGTGGAGCCGCTAAATCCGGGTCTGACATTTGGGGAAACATGAAGTCCGGAATACTTTTTTGTGCAGCTGCTCGAGCACCAGGTCCACCACGATCAAATTCCCAGTACCACAATGCGAACACGATTACATTCGTTAGCCAAATCGATCCACCAGTAATCAACAAACTCTTAGCGTCGCGAACCTGGCCATTTAAAAGTTCGTTAACTAATCGGGCTATCGAAAACAAGTTGGCTGCTGACATCGCAGCTGCTAGACCAAGGCTCAATTTCCGTGGCAGGCCGGAATGAGCGCTTACTCGCCTGGGTTCCAGAATATTTACCAATAACAACAGGCCGGCTTCGATTCCGCATATGAACCAGGGGAATGAAATATTTAGCGCTTTTGGCAAAGTTAATTGCAGAAGGATAACTAGAGTTACGACAACATTAATTGGTAGCCGAGATTCGCCCTTGTGCGCATGGTGCCAAAATGGGGCATCTCGATTGGAATAAATCTGGTCGCTCACAACCCCAATCTAGTGATTTGGTAACTGGCCTAGTCCTACATCACCCATCAAATTGGGAGCGAACATAGAATAAAGGCATGGCAGAGTATCAAATCACCTATTGGCGCGACTTTCCATCAATGGTTGTAGCGCGAAATGGCGATGATACGGTCAAAATTTCTTTGGCAAATCGCTTTCAAGAAGCAATTGATGAAGCGGCTATGAGGCTGAACGCAGCCGATACAGATGCCTATCTCGATGGCTGGATTCGCAGTGAGTGGACTATCGAAGCTGGTGAAGCCGCAGAAGTGGCCGAACGTATCAGTGCAAATTTAGAAAACTCGCTAGATGAAGCAGCGCTACAAGCAATGCTGGACAAACTTTCCTAAATATAAGGAGTAACCATGGCTAACGTTTACGAATGGCTCGATGCCGGAAACACACTTGTAGGTGACGGTGCCATGGGAACTGCTCTGCAGGATCTTGGCCTGACCGATGGCGGTGCTCCGGAACTTTGGAATGTCGATGAACCAGCCAAGGTTGCTTCCGTTTTGGAAGGCTACGCAGTTGCGGGTGCAAACGTTGTCACCACAAATACCTTTGGTGGGACTCGCGGTCGACTAGACATGCATGGCCTTGGTGATCGCGTTCATGAATTGAACAAAGCTGGATCTGAAGTTGCGCGATCCGTAGCTGACAAATTTGAAAACGTTTTTGTATTCGGTGATGTCGGCCCCTCTGGTGAATTAATGGAGCCAATGGGAACGCTTACGGCCGAGTCGGGCAAGGAACTTTTTGCGGAACAAATTAAGGGCTTGGTCGACGGGGGCTGCGATGCCATCTTGATCGAAACAATGAGCGATCTAGG
>CANJRK010000101.1 GCA_947476765.1 Actinomycetota bacterium | reverse complement strand
TTCATGGCTAACAAACCATTAAATCGTCATTCTCTTTCGAATGAAAAGGGAGCAGCAGCGGTCGAGTTTGCAATAATTCTTCCGCTGTTGCTTCTACTTATTCTTTTAATGATTGACTTTGGCCGGTTGTTGTTTGTGGAGATTAGCCTGAATTCAGCAAGTCGGGAAGCAGCTCGTGGCAGTTCGCTTTCCATGTCACAAACCGCTGTAACAAATTTAGTTCTAGATTCAACCCCTGGCGTTGGAGCCCTTGCTGCGCTTACAACATCTCCGTTAGTTGTCGAAATTCAACCTTGCAGTCCAGCAGTCTCGAACGAAACTACTATCGTCAGCGTTCAAGCCAACTTTCAGTGGATTACTCCAATGGAATTAGTTCAAATTTTTGACCCGAATTCAACGCTAATTGATGGATCTGGACTTGGCATGGAAGTCTATGGCCGAGGCCAAATGTTATGTTCCGAGTCATAACCGGCTTGCGCCATAGTCCAAAAATCAAGAGTGAAGACGGCGCTGTAACAATTCTCTTTACCGTGATTGTTTTGATAGGCGTATTAACTGGACTTTTCGCTTTGGTGGTCGACGGAGGTCGACTACTGCTAGAGCGCAGAGTCGTGCAAAATGTTGCAGATGCATCAGCACTATACCTTGGGCAAAACTGTGCTTTGGGGCAAAACTGCACAACCAACAATCCAATAACTTACGCACAAAATAATTCACCAGATTTGAATACTGCGACATCAGCAAAATGCGGAAGTGCGCCGCTACCTGGATGCGGGCCACTCAGTGGAAGTACATATGATTGCAAAACTACGCCTGCAGCACCCTCACAATTCGTTCGGGTGCGAGCTACGACTCAAAACTTAGACGGTGGAACAGCGCTAGCACCTGCATTTGCAGGCATGTTTGGTGATGGCAATGTTGCAGATGGCACTTGGACTATGCAAGCTTGTTCGCAAGTAATTTGGGGTAAGTCTGAGCGAGCCAATGTCACGCTTCCGTTAGCAATATCCGTTTGCAGCTACTCGACACCTCCAAATGTCGATGGCGTTGCATTCTCTGTGATTTCGCAATACTCCCCTGCGAATGTAAGTTGCTCAGCCAAAACAGGTACCGGCGCTACCATCTCAAGCTTAGATGGATTGCCACTAACAGGAACCGATGCCGGAATTGCAGTGGTTGCAATTCCAAACATGGATGCTACGTGCGCGGCTGGAACTCGAGTTAATGTCGGCGACGTAGTTGATTATGTTGCACCCGCAAATATTTCTACGGTATGTACAGGACTACTCAATCGACTCAACGCAGCAATCGGAAAACAAAGCTACATACCGGTTTTTTCAAATCCTTACCTTTCAGGGACAACGCGAAAAATGCAGGTGGTTTCATTTGCGCGAATTAAGATCAACGGCTTTAAGTTTGCCGGCACACCTTATGGTAAAGCCTTCACTACGACATTGCCCTGTGCAAACCTATGCGTGGTTGGGCAATTCACCAAAGGTGTAGCACCAATTGGAAAAGTTACTACAAGTTCATCAGTTCCTGCACTAGGCGCTATGGCCGTTGAGTTGATTCCTTAGAAGGGGACATAATGAAAAATACAACTAGGTACCTCCTGATTGCAGCAATCATCGCGATTGTCGTTGCCGCATTAGTATTTCGCGCCAAATCAAATTCAATTTCAGCCCCAACACCGACAGCAGTTGCGACCAATGGCGGAATCCAATCTGCATCTCCAACACCAGATCCAGCGCCACCAGCAGTTGGCCCGCTTACAGTTCCATCAGGAAAAATTGCAATCTCGGTTGAATTAGCCGATGCTGCTCACGTAGGAAGTTTCCTTCGCCCCGGTTCCCAAATAGCTGTTTTCAATACTGTGATATCCAAGACTTTAGGCGCCAACGGACTACCAGTAAAGGAAACCCGGGTACTAATAACCAAAGTTGAGGTAATTGGTATCGCAGGCTACACAACTGCCAAGGAAGTGGATGCAGTAATTACTGACGCGACAAAGTTTCTGGTGACATTGGCTGTTACCCAGAAAGAAGCTGAACGATTAGTCCACGGCGTACAGTCTGGCGCGCTCTACTTCGGACTTTTGAGTGGGGATGTCCAAGTGAAGCCCGGCGCTGGCGTAAATGATGACACGATCTTTTCGGGAGTGAATTAATGGCTGTTGTATTGGGCATAAGTCTTGAAACAAACGAAAGATTGAAATTCACTCTAGGTGAAGATACTCAATTCGTGGATTCAGTGGCTCAACTTGAAGAGTTTTTAGCTGCAAATCCAGCAGAGCAATTAGTAATTGTGGGTCCAGATATCGACCTTAATGTTGTCACCAATTTATCTGAGAAGTTTCGGGTATCTCGCCCTAGCCTTGGCATATTACTTACGCGCCGCCGCGTTGATCTGTCTATTTTGAACCAAGCAATTCGCTCCGGTATTCGTGAGGTTATAAATGTTGATGACACAGCTGAGATCGTAACGGCAGCTAAGCGGTCACAATCCTTATCCGATAAGTTCTCGAGTGCAGTAGATTTAAATCCACTCCAAAAGTCTGGCAAGACAATACTGGTATTTTCTGCCAAGGGCGGTTGCGGCAAAACTACAATCTCAACCAATCTTGCGGAATCTTTAGCGGCAACATCTGGCGGAACAGTATGTCTAGTCGACTTTGATTTACAGTTTGGCGATGTTGGTATTGCTTTACGAATAAACCCAAGTAAATCAATTTCGAATGCGGTCGAGATGAAAGACCACATCGATAAGCAAGCGCTCTCATCACTGGTGATCAATTACAAACCGAAATTTGATGTATTGCTTGCGCCCCCAAATCCAGTTGACGCCGAGTATGTAACTGGCGAATTATGTCGCACTGTACTTACCCAACTTCGAGATATTTATGACTACGTTGTAATCGATTCATCCCCGGCGTTTACCGACGTGATTTTGGAAGCATTTGACATTGCTGATTATCATTTGCTGATTACAACCTTGGATGTACCAACACTTAAAAACTTACGTGTGTCTAGCAGCACTTTAGATGAACTTGGTTTACCTACGAGTAAGCGGATTGTGATCGTAAATCAAAGTGATCTAAATGCGGGGCTAACAGTTCAGGATGTGGAACGCTCGATCGGAACTGCAGTTGCCATCCAAATACCTGCAAGTAATGCAGTGCCGATGTCAGTTAATCGTGGTGAAACACTTTACGGCTCTGATCCAAAGCATTCGGTAAGTCGTGCGATTCAGACATTAACGGACTTAATTTTAGATAGACCGATCAAAAAACGAGGTCGTCGGATCCTTCGTAAGCGTGGTGGCTCGAAATGACATTAGCTGATCGCTTATCAAGAACTGATGCTGCTGACGCGAAGTCAGTAATTGCCGCCCAGAGCTTGCGTCAGATCTCGCACGATATTGCATTTGATGATGAACGAGACATTAAATTTCGCGTACATGAAGAACTAATCGAAATTCTGGGTCAGCAACTTTATGGTGACCAAGTAGATGTCGAGAGCCTTGAAAAACATGTGTTTGATGCCACTACCAAGGTTTTAGACGCAATCGATAGACCATTGTCGGGCTTAGACCGAGCCCGAATGATGCAAGAAGTAACTGATGAAATCTTAGGACTTGGTCCACTTCAGCCTTTGTTAAGAGACCCGAACATCAGTGAAATCATGGTCAATAGATTTGATCAGATTTTTGTGGAGCGAGATGGAAACATTTTCCCATCGCATCTGACCTTTGCAAATGAAGAACATCTACGACGCACGATTGACCGAATTGTAAGTAGCGTTGGCAGACGTGTGGATGAATCCAGTCCTATGGTGGATGCTCGATTAGCTGACGGTAGTCGAGTTAATGCCGTAGTGCCACCAATTGCATTAGATGGTTCCTCGTTAACTATTCGTAAATTCAGTGAAGATGCTTTCACAAGTCGTGACTTAGTTGCAATGGAAACCATTCCACAAAACGCAATGGATGTTTTGGCCGCCTGCGTTCAGGGACGTTTAAACATTGTGATCAGCGGTGGTACCGGTTCTGGTAAGACGACAACGTTGAATGTACTGTCCTCTTTTATCC